>NZ_JBPGXM010000009.1:0-56160 GCF_056755495.1 Leifsonia sp. KNZ12-8B | reverse complement strand
CCCCCCCACCCCCCCCCCCCCCCCCCCCCGGGGGGGGGGGGCGGGGGGGGGGGGGGGGGGGGGGCGCCGGTGGCGCGGGCGCGGCGGCTACAGGCGGAGGCGGCGGAGCAGCTGCGCGTTGAGGGCGACGACGATCGTCGAGACCGACATCAGGACGGCTCCGAAGGCGGGCGACACGACGATCCCGAGCCCGATGGCGACGCCGGCGGCCAGCGGCAGGGCGACGACGTTGTACCCGGTCGCCCAGCCGAGGTTCTGCAACATCTTCCGGTACGTCGCGCGCGACAGCTCCACCGCCTTCGCGACCCCGCGCGGATCGCTCGACGCGAGCACGATGCCGGCGGACTCGATGGCCACGTCCGTTCCGGCCCCGATCGCGATGCCGACGTCGGCCTGCGCGAGCGCCGGGGCGTCGTTGACGCCGTCGCCGACCATCGCGACCCGTGAGCCGTCCTGCTGCAGGCGCGCGACCGCGCCCGCCTTGTCGCCGGGCAGCACCTCCGCGATCACCTCGCGGATGCCGAGCTGCGCGGCCACCGCGTCGGCGACGGCCCGCGAGTCGCCGGTGAGCATGGCGACGCGGATGCCGCGATCGCGCAGCGTGCGCACGGCCTCCACCGACTCCGGCCGGACGACGTCCGCGAGAGCGAGGATGCCCTCCACCCGGCCGCCGCGCAGCACGTAGACCACGGTCTGCCCTGCGCGGGCTGCGGCGGAGGCGGCGGTGGACACGGCTTCCCCCGCTTCCAGTCCGCTCTCGGCGAGGAGGCGGGGAGCCCCGACGACGACGCGCTCGCCGTCGACGACGGCCGCCGCCCCGCGCCCGCCGAGCGCCTCGAAGCCGGTCACCGGCGCGATCGTCAGCCCGCGCTCCCTGGCCGCTGCGACGATCGCGCGGCCGATCGGATGCTCCGCCGGCGCCTCCACAGCTGCGGCGAGCGCGAGGAGGGCGTCCGCGCCGGCGTCCGCCGGTCCGGCGCCGGCCGGGACGACCGCGGCGACGCCCTGGCGCCCCTCGGTGAGCGTGCCTGTCTTGTCGAAGAGGACCACGTCGACGGCGCGCGCATCCTCCATCGCGTGCCGGTCGCGGATGAGGAGGCCGTTGCGGGCGCCGAGCGCCGTCGAGATCTGGGCGACGAGCGGGATGGCGAGGCCGAGGGCGTGCGGGCAGGCGATCACGAGGACGGTGACGACGCGTTCGAGCACGAACCCGGGGTCGTCGGGGCGGAGCGCCAGCCACACCACCAGGGTCACGACGGCGACGGCGAGCGCGACGTAGAACAGCCAGGCGGCCGCGCGGTCGGCGAGGATCTGCGCTCCGGAACGGCTGGCATGCGCGTCGGCGACGAGCCGCATGATCCCCGCGAGGGCGGTGTCGCCGCCGGTCCGGCCGACGCGGACGACGAGGGACCCGCTGCCCGAGATGCTCCCGGCGACGACCTGCTCGCCCGGCCCGCGGGTGACGGGAGTGGACTCGCCGGTGAGCAGGGACTCGTCGAGGTCGCTGCGGCCGTCGACGATCTCCCCGTCGGCGGGCACGCTCGCGCCGGGGCGCACCCGCACCAGATCGCCGACGCGGAGGTCGGCGACGGGCAGCTGCTCTGGCGCGGCGTGCGGGTCGGCGACGCGCTCGGCCGTGTCGGGCAGGAGGGTGGCGAGCTGCCCGAGGGCGTCCTGCGCCCCCATCACGGCCGACATCTCGATCCAGTGGCCGAGCAGCATGATCAGGATGAGCGTGGCGAGCTCCCACCAGAAGTCCATGCCGGGCAGGCCCAGCGTGACGGCGAGGCTGTAGCCGAAGGCGACGGTGATGGCGAGGGAGATGAGCGTCATCATCCCCGGGCGCCTGCCCCGCAGCTCGTCGACGGCGCCGCGGAGGAAGACGAGTCCGCCGTAGAGGAAGATCGCGATGCCGAACACCGCGGGGATGTATTGGCTGCCGGGGAACCGCGGGCCGGAGAGGCCGAGGATCTCCTGCAGCCCGGGCGAGAACACCAGGGTCGGGATGGTGAGGACCAGCGTCAGCCAGAACTTGCGGCGGAAGACGGCGGGGTCGTGGCCGGCATGGCCGCCGTGGGCGTGCGCGCCGTGCGCGTCGTGACCGGCGTGCGCGTCGTGCGCGTCGTGCGCGTCGTGACCGGCGTGCGCAGCCTGCGTCTGCTGCGTCTCGTGCGTGTGGTGGAGGTGCTCGTGCGTCTCGTCCATGACCATCCGAACCATACCCCCACCGGGTATATTCCGCAACGGCCCGGCGCGGTTGCGCGCGGCTGCGGTTCGGTATTTCCTGGAGCCATGAGACTCACGAAGTTCGAACACGCCGCCCTGCTCCTCGAGGAGTCGGGAAGGAAGCTGTTCGTCGACCCGGGCAGCTTCACCTCGCCGCTCACCGACACCGCGAACACCGCCGCGGTCGTCATCACCCACGAGCACGCCGACCACTGGACGCCCGAGCAGCTGAACCGCATCCTCGACCGCAACCCCGAGGTGCCCATCTACGCTCCGGAGGGCGTGGCGAAGGCGGCGGCGGACTTCGACGTGACCGTCGTGCACGCGGGCGACACCGTGCAGGCGGAGCCGTTCACCCTCCGCTTCTTCGGGGGCCGGCACGCGGTCATCCACGAGAGCATCCCGGTGGTCGACAACCTGGGCGTGCTGATCAACGACGAGCTGTACTACGCGGGCGACTCCTTCGTCATTCCGGAGGGCGTGGAGGTCGACGTGCTCGCCGCACCCGCCGGCGCCCCGTGGATGAAGGTCGCCGAGACCATCGACTACGTGCTCGCGGTGAAGCCCCGCCGGAGCTTCCCCGTGCACGAGATGGTGCTCTCGCGGGCCGGCAAGGACCTCTCCAACAGCCGTCTCGCCTGGGCGACCGAGCAGGGCGGCGGCGAGTTCTTCCCGCTGGAGCCCGGCGACACGCTGGACCTGTGAGCAGCGCCCGGTGAGCACGAGCGCGGGCGACGGGCCCGTCGTCGTCTGGTTCCGCGACGACCTGCGCGTCGCGGACAACCCGGCGCTGCGCGCCGCCGCCGACTCCGGCCGCGCGGTGCTGTGCGTCTACGTCTGGGACGACGAGTCGCCGGAGGTGCGCGCGCCGGGCGGCGCCGCGCGCTGGTGGCTGCACCACAGCCTCCACGCGCTCGCGGAGCGGCTGGACGACATGGGCGGCGCCCTCACGATCCGCCGTGGCCCCGCCGAGCAGGTGATCGCCGGGCTGCTGGAGGAGACCGGCGCGGCGGCCATCCACTGGAACCGGCGCTACGGCTCGGAGCGGCGCCTCGACGAGCGCATCAAGTCGGCCGCCCGCGAGCGCGGGGTGGAGGCGTCGAGCTTCGGCGCGAACCTCCTGTTCGAGCCGTGGACGATCCGCACCGGGCAGGGCGGGCCGTTCTCGGTCTACACCCCGTTCTGGCGGGCGTGCCTGGCCGCACCGGCGCCGCGCAAGCCGGTGGCCGCGCCCGCCCGGCTGACCGCGGCCTCCCCCGTCGACGGCGACGAGCTGGAGACGCTGGGCCTGCTGCCGACGCATCCCGACTGGGCGGGCGGCCTGCGCGAGACCTGGCAGCCGGGCGAGCGGGCGGCGCACGAGCAGCTGCGGCGCTTCCTCGCGGATGACGTCGCGAGCTACGCCGACGAGCGCGACGTCCCCGGCGTCGACGCGACCTCCCGGCTGTCACCGCGGCTGCGCTGGGGCGAGCTCAGCCCGCACCAGGTGTGGCACGCGGCGGCGACGGCCCGCGACCGCTCGACGGCGAAGGGCGTCAGCACGTTCCAGAGCGAGCTGGGCTGGCGGGAGTTCGCGTACCACACGCTCTACGAGCACCCCGACCTGGCGACCGTGAACATCCACCGCCAGTACGACGCGTTCCCGTGGCCGCGCCTCCACCCCGCCGCGCTGCACGCCTGGCAGCGCGGGCGCACGGGCATCCCCCTGGTGGATGCCGGGATGCGCGAGCTGTGGCATTCCGGTGTCATGCACAACCGGGTGCGGATGGTGACGGCGTCGTTCCTGATCAAGAACCTTCTGATCGACTGGCGGCACGGCGAGCAGTGGTTCTGGGACACGCTGGTGGATGCGGACCCGGCGAACAACCCGTTCAACTGGCAGTGGGTCGCGGGCAGCGGCGCGGACGCGGCGCCGTACTTCCGCGTCTTCAACCCGGAGCTGCAGCGGGAGAAGTTCGACAAGCACGGCGACTACGTGCGCCGGTGGGTGCCCGAGTGGGACACCCCGGACTACCCGGAGCCCATCGTCGACCTGGCCGAGACGCGCCGGGCCGCGCTGGCGGCCTTCGACGTGGTGAAGAACGCGCGCTGAGCGCCGGCCCGTCCCCTCGTGGCGGCGGGGCGGGCGGTCAGCGGGCGTGGTCGGCGAGGATCTGGTCGACGTCGATGCTGCCGAGGATGGCGTCCCAGTCGAGGTCGCGCGCCTCCTGCGCCTTGTCCTCGTCGGCGAACACGCGGCCGCTCCGCTCGACGACGATGCCGTCGGGGAGGCGCCGGTTCACCTCGGCGAGGATGGCGTCGTCCACCGCCTCGGTGTCGAAGTCGGCGCCGACGCGCGCGAAGTAGTCGCCGGAGACGGTGTACGAGACGATTCCTGCTTCGATACGGGCCATGCGTCGCACCATACCCGCCGTAGGTGACGACACCACTCCCGCCGCGCGTACAGTGCGCGGCATGACCGATCGACACGACGAGTCCAGCGCCCCGGCGACCCACCACGGCGACGATCGCGACACCGATGCGCGCCCCGGCGGCCCCCGCGACGCGGACGAGCTGACCCGCCAGGTCGCCGAGCTGGGCGACACCGACGAGGACCGCCTGGACGCGGTGACCGAGCACAACGAGTCGCTGGAGGAGCGCCTCCCCGGCGACGACGAGCTCCCGCGCACGAAGGGGGCGCCCGAGCAGGGGTAGTCCGTTCCGGCGCGGCCCGTTGTGGGGACTGGGAGCCTCGGCCGCGCCCGGTTACGGTCGTGCGGTGGGAACCGAGCGGATGAGCGATCGCGCACCGGGCGCCGCGGTGATGGAGCAGGTGGTCCGGCTGCGGGCGGCGGCTCCGCCGCGCGGTCCGCTCGCCCGCCTGGTCGGCGCGCACCCGCTTCCGCCCGATGCTCGCCCGTGGTTCGACGGCGCACAGGGCGAGCGCGAGGTCGGCGCGCTGCTGCGGCGGCTGCCGGAGGGGTGGCGCACCCTGCACGCCCTGCCGGTCGGCTCCGGCGACGCCGACCTGGACCACCTGGTGGTCGGGCCGGGCGGCGTCTTCGTGCTCAACACCAAGCACCATCCAGGCGCGCGGGTCTGGGTCCGTGACCGGGCGGTCATGGTGGCCGGCCAGCGCCGGCCGTACGTCCGCAACTCCGATCTGGAGACGTCGCGCGTCCGCGGGATCCTCACCCGGGCGGGCATCGACGCGCCGGTGCGGGCCGTCGTCGTCATCGTCGGAGCGAAGGAGGTCGACGTCCGTCGGCAGCCGCGGCTGGTCGATGTGCTTCCCGCCGGCCGGCTGCTGCGCTGGCTGACCCGTCGCCCCGCCGTGATCGACGCCGACGTGGTGGAGCGGATCGTGCGGCTCGTGGACGACCCGGCGACCTGGGCCCGCGCCCCGCGACCGGAGACCGCGACAGCCGACGACACCGCCGCCCGCTTCCGGGCGATCGAGCGCGAGATCCGGAGCGCCCAACGGGTGCGGGTCGGCTGGATGCTCGCCGCGGCGCTCGGCCTGGTCGCCGTCATGCTGCCGGCGCTCTCGACCCTCTCGGCCCTGCCGATCCTGCCGCGCTGACGAGCGGCTACCGCACCTGCGCGGTCGTCTCCATCCGCAGCTCCAGCGCCCCGTCACCCTCGGTGAGCCGCAGCTCCACCGTGACCGCCGCCAGCTCGCCGAGCGCCGTGAGGTGCGTCCCTCCGCACGCGATCTCGACCGTGCCCTCCGGCAGCTCGCAGTGCCAGAAGCGGCGGTGCGAGAGGCCGTCGCCGTCGCGCGTGATCGAGACAGGGGCGCCGCTCGCGAGCCACTCCGCGAGGTCGGCGTTCACCGCGTCCTGCACCTCGGCGATCCGGCCGGGGAGCTCGGGGGCGGCGAAGCCCTTCTTGCGGAGGCTCTTGCCGATGCGGTACTCGTCCACCGATCCGCCCTCCACGATCCGGGAGGACGTGATGGCCAGCCGGTCGAAGTCGGGGCGGCCGCGGCCGTCGCCGGGCACGTCCTTCGTCCACAGCCCGGCGAGCGCGTCGTTCAGCGCGAGCGATGCGAGGTGGCACGCGGTGTGGCCCGCCGAGAGCGCCCGGCGGTACTCCGCGTCGACCGACACGGTCGCGGGCGCGCCCGGCTCCAGGCCGGCCGCGTCCTCCACCAGGTGGCAGACGACGAAGGTCCAGCCCTCGGTGCCCGTGCGCACGGGAGCGTCGCCCACGTGCAGCACGGAGCCGTCGGTCGCGCCCACCACGGCGTCCACGATCGGGCGCTCGACGCCGCCTGCGGTCAGCGTGCCGCGGTCGGCCGGCTGGTCGGGCCACACCGGGTCCAGCGCGTGGAACGCGGTGCGGTCGAGCAGCACGGCCGACCGGCCGTCGGCGAGCGCCGTCACGCCGACCACCGTCCCCTCCGAGACGAGGTCGCCGTCGGGGTAGGTGACGACGGTGTCGGCGGACGGGAGCGGCGTGGTCGGGAGGCTCATCCCTCCAGGCTAAGCGACGGCGTCAGTCCGCCGCGGTCAGCGACGCCACGTACTCCTCGTGCTTCGCCATCCACGTGGACACGGCCTTGTCGTAGTCCTTCGTCCCGCTGTTGAACATCGCGTTCTCGAGCGAGTAGAGGAGGTCGGAGTCCATCCGGAAGCCCTTCGCCCAGCCGGCCACCTCCGGCAGCTTCGTGGCGAGCTGCTTCGAGCCGATCGAGTGGAGGGACTCGGCCGCGCCGAGGGTGCCCTTCGGGTCCTTCAGGTCCTTCAGGTCGAACTCGTCGTAGGCCCAGTGCGGCCGCCAGAGCGTCACGGCGATGTCGTCGCCGCTCTTCATCGCGCTGGTCAGCTCGGCGAGCATGGCCGGGGTGGAGGAGGTGACGAAGTCCATCCCGTCGAGCCCGTACTCCGGGATGACCTTGTTCTGCGTCGCGTCGGTGAGCCCGGCGCCCGGCTCGATGCCGACCAGGCGGTCGCCGAAGTCGTCGGCGTGGGCGGCGAGCTGGTCGAGCGAGTCGATGGGCGCGTCCTTGTTGACCGCGATGGTCAGCTTCGCCTCCTCGTTCCATGCGCCGAGGTCGGTGAGCGCGTCGCCGTACTTCTTCAGGTACGCGGCGTGCGTGGTCGGCAGCCAGCCGTCGTAGGCGATGTCGTAGTCGCCCGTGCTGAGGCCGGCGAAGGCCGGCCCGGCGTCGGCGTACTCGAACTCGACGTCGTAGCCCTTCTGCTCCAGGACGTGCTTCCACAGGTACGAGACGGCCTCGCCCTCCGGCCAGCCGTTGAAGACGGCGATCTTCACCTCGCCCTTGTCGCCGCCGGCGCTGGAGGCCGCGGTGACGGCGGTGCCGCCGACCACGACGAGCACGGCAGCGCCGAGCGCGGCGAGCGCCCGCTTCGGCATCCGGAACCGGGCCCGGCCGACCGCGGCGGTCATCCGGTCGAGCACGATGGCGAGGATGACGACGGCGACGCCCGCCTCGAAGCCGAGCCCGACATCCACCCGGCTGAGCGCCTGCACGATGTCGCGGCCGAGCCCTCCTGCGCCGACCATGCCCGCGATGACGACCATCGAGAGCGACAGCATGATGACCTGGTTCACCCCGGCGAGGATCGACGGCATCGCCAGCGGCAGCTGGATCTGGCGCAGGATGCGGCGCGGCGCGGAGCCGAACGCGCGGCCCGCCTCCACCAGCTCCTGGTCGACGCCGCGGATGCCGAGCTCGGTCAGCCGCACGCCGGGCGCCATCGCGAAGACGATGGTCGCGACCATGCCGGGCACGACGCCCACGCGGAACAGGATGAGCGCCGGGATCAGGTAGACGAACGCCGGCATGGTCTGCATCAGGTCGAGCACCGGCCGGATGATCGCCGACGCCGCCCGCGATCGCGCCGCCAGGATGCCGAGCGGCACGCTGAGCGCGATGGCGATGGCGGCGGAGACCAGCACGAGCGCCAGCGTGTCCATGGCGTTGCTCCACTGGTCGATGGAGGCGATCAGCAGGAATCCGATCACGGTCCCCGCGCCGAACACCCAGCCGCGCAGCCAGACGGCGAGCACGGCGACGATGAGGATCACGCCCCAGAACGGCGGCGTCTGGAGCAGCCAGTCCATCCCCGTGTAGAGGGCGGTGAAGACGGCGCGGATCACGTCGAAGACCGGGCCGAGGGTCGTCGTCACCCAATCGACGACGTGGTCGGCCCACTCGCCGAGGGGCAGCCGGAAGGCGTCGGAGAGCGAGAAGGCCATCAGCGCGTCACCTCCAGCTCGGCGGCCGGCGCATCGGGCGCATCGTGGGCGGTCTCCCGCAGCACCGTCGTCATGGTGTCGACGGGCACGGTCGCCGGAGGCTCCACCACGACCGGGATCTCCATCGTGTCGCTCGACACGTTGCCGAGCGCGGCCAGCAGCGTCACGCGCGGGATCACCCCGAGCAGCCGCTGCTGCGCGTCGACCACCGCGAGCGGCAGGGCGCTGCCGACCGACGGCTCCACGAGCTCGCTCAGCACATCGTCGCGCGACACCACGGCCACGTCGTCGCGGATCACCTCGGAGAGGTCGCCGCGGCCCTCCCGCACCTGGCGCATCACGTCGCGGTCGCGCACGGCGCCGAGCAGCCGCCTGCCCTGCCCGACGACGAGGGCGGCGGAGGTCTGGAGGTCGCGCATCGTCCGCATGGCGGCGCGCGGTCCGCCCGCCACGGTCACGAGCGCCCTGGCCGGCTCCATCACGCTCGCGGCGGTGAGCACGCGGGCGCGGTCGACGTCTTGCACGAAGCTCGCGACGTAGTCGGTCGCCGGGTCGGTGAGGATCTCCTCCGGCGTGCCGGTCTGCACGATCCTGCCGTCGCGCATGACGGCGATCCTGTCGCCGAGGAACATGGCCTCGTTGAGGTCGTGCGTGATGAACACGATGGTCTTGCCGAGGGTCGCCTGCAGCTCGATCAGCTGCTCCTGCATCTCGCGCCGGATCAGCGGGTCGAGGGCCGAGAACGCCTCGTCCATCAGCAGCACGTCGGTGTCGGCGGCCAGCGCGCGGGCGATGCCGACGCGCTGCTGCATCCCGCCGGAGAGCTCGGACGGCAGCTTGTCGCCCCAGCCGGAGAGGCCGACCAGCTCCAGCACCTCGGCGGCGCGGGCGCGACGCTCGGCGGCCGGCGTGCCCTGCACCTCCAGGCCGTACGCGATGTTGTCGAGCACCGTGCGGTGCGGCAACAGGGCGAAGTGCTGGAACACCATCGAGATGTGGCGGCGCCGCACCTCCCGCAGCCGCTTGGGCGGCACGCCGGTGATCGGCTCGCCCATCACGCGCACCTCGCCCGCAGTGGGCTCGAGCAGCCCGTTCAGGAGGCGGATGAGCGTCGACTTGCCCGAGCCGGACAGGCCCATGACGACGAAGATCTCGCCGCGCCGGACGCTCAGGCTCGCGTCGATGACGGCGGCCGTCCCGAGCCCGGTCAGCTCGGTGCGGGCGGCGCCGTCGCGGAGCCGGCGGACGGCCTCCTGCGGCTTGCGCCCGAAGACCTTGAAGATGTTCCTCGCTTCGACAGCCAAGGGTTCTGACACGTGTTTCTCACTCCACAGTGCGCGCCTGCTCGGCGCGGGCGCGCTCGATGGTCGCGCCCGGGTCGTCGGCGTGCTGCGGCACAGGCGACTCCAGCGCGGACTCTCCGCACGAATCGCACCGCCGGCGCGACCATCGGGGTGCGCCCACGCCAGCCGACCGTACGGTCGGAAGCGGGCCGCTCAGCGGCCACGCGCCCCCTTCCGCGGGCTGGGTTCACGGCCCGCGCAGCGCTGTCGGAGCGCCGCGGGGGCGTCTTCGACCGTATCAGCCCCGCCACGGCCGATGCCAAATCGGGCCGGGTCGTGAGCACATGTCACGTCTCGCCGCCGCAACCCGCAACGCCTCACGACTCGGCGCCGTGACGCGGGTCTCGCGCGGGTCTCGGCGCGGGATGCGGCAGACTCGTCCCATGGCGAACCCGACCGGCGATCACTCCTGGCAGCGCGTCCCGATCGAGCCGCAGAGCATCGATGCCCCGCTCTCGCGCGCGGCGGTCTTCCTCGTCGTCACCGTCGGGAAGACCCCGGAGGCGCTGGCGACGGTGAAGGACGTGCTCGGCGACCTCTCCGGACTGGTGAAGACCGTCGGCTTCCGCGACCTCAACGCCCACCTGTCGTGCAACGTCGCGATCGGTGCGGAGTTCTGGCCGCGGCTCACGATCGCGCTGCCGCCGAAGGAGCTGCACCCGTTCCGGGAGGTGCGCGGGCCTGTCCACACCGCGCCATCGACCCCGGGCGACCTGCTGTTCCACATCCGGGCCGAGCGTGACGATTTCACGTTCGAGTTCGAGCGGCTGCTGCTGGCCGCGCTCGGCGACGCGGTGACCGTGGTGGACGAGGTGGTCGGATTCCGGTACTTCGACTCCCGCGACCTCCTCGGCTTCGTCGACGGCACCGCCAACCCGATGGGCCTCGACCTCGGCGCCTCCGCCATCGTCGGCGACGAGGACCAGGAGCATGCGGGCGGCAGCTACGTCGTGGTGCAGAAGTACCTGCACGACCTCGACCGCTGGAACAGCCTCCCCGTGCCCGCCCAGGAGGGCATCATCGGCCGCACGAAGCTCGAGAACATCGAGCTGGACGACGTCGAGCACGGCCAGAAGGCGCACAAGACCCTCGCGACGATCACCGACGAGGACGGCGTCGAGCACGACATCCTGCGCGACAACATGCCGTTCGGCCGGCCGGGCCAGGGCGAGTACGGCACCTACTTCATCGGCTACTCGAAGGCGCTGTGGGTCATCGAGCGGATGCTGGAGCGCATGTTCGTCGGGGAGCCGGCCGGCAGCTACGACCGGATGCTCGACTTCTCGACCGCGGTCACCGGCACCACGTTCTTCGCCCCGACCCGCGGCTTCCTCGACACCCTCGCGGACTGACCGCCGGCGCTGAGCCGACCCAGCGAGATGGCCGCCAGCACGATCGCGAGGCCGAGGAGCTGGCGCACGGTCAGCGCCTCCCCCGCCACCAGCACCCCGAGCAGCACGCCCGTCACCGGGTTGAGCAGGCCGACCAGTCCCGCGGTCGCCGGACCCAGCCTCCGCAGCCCGGCGAACCAGGCGAGGAACGCGAGCGCCGTCGCGACGACGGTCACGTACGCGAAGCCGAGCGCCGCCGGGATGTCGAGAGCGGGAGGCGCGCCCTCGACCGCGAGCGCGACGGGGAGCATGAGCAGGCCGCCGGCGACGAGCTGCCACGCGGTCGACGCCACCACGTCGATCCCGCCGGCCCAGCGGGTGGCGAGCACGTAGCCGAGCGACGACAGCAGCATCGCCAGCACGGCCGCCGCCACGCCGAGCGGGTCGACGACGAGCCTTCCGCCGAGGAGCATCAGCGCCACTCCCCCGACGCCGGCCACCCCGCCGACGAGGGCGAGCAGCCGCGGCCGCTGGCCCAGCAGCACCCACGCGAACACCGTCATCGCGAGCGGCGCCGCGGCCATGAGCGTCGCCGCGACGCCCGACGGCAGCAGCTGCGCCACGGCGTAGACCAGCGCGAAGAAGCCGCCGGTGTTGAGCACCCCGAGCACCGCCGACCGCCACCACCAGGCACCCCGCGGCAGCCTCCGTGCGACGAGGAGCAGCAGGAGGCCGGCCGGCAGCGCCCGGAGCACCGCGCCCCACAGCGGCTCGGGCGGCAGCACCGCCCTGGTGACCACGTAGGTGGAGCCCCAGGCGATCGGGGCGAGCGCGGTGACGGCGACCCAGCGCCAGCGGAAAGTAGCTTCCATGGAAGCTATCGTAGCGCCGCAGCGCCGCAAAGCTTCCCCGGAAGGTAAACTGGGCGCATGACCAGCGCCACCGGCCCCGACCGCGTCGCCCGCATCCAGGAGGAGTGGCGGCGCGAGCGGCCCGACCTCGACGTCTCGCCGCAGGGCGTGATCGGGAGGCTGCACCGCGTGGGCGCACGGCTCACGGAGGAGCTCGTGGCCGTCTACGCCGAGCACGGGCTCGCGGAGGGCGACTTCGACGTGCTGGCGACGCTGCGGCGGGCGGGCGAGCCGTACGAGCGCACGCCGGGCGAGCTGGCCGAGCACACCATGATCACCACCGGCGGCATGACGAAACGCCTCGACCGCCTGGAGCGCGCCGGCCTCGTCACCCGCCGCGCCGCCGAGGGGGACGGCCGCGGGAGGGTCGTCGCGCTCACCCCGCGCGGCCGCGAGACGATCGACGCCGCGGTCACCGACCACCTCGCGAACGAGCGCCGGCTGGTCGACCTGCTCGGCGCGCGCGACGCCGCCCGGCTGGAGGGCATCCTGACGCGCTGGCTGGCGCGGCTGGAGGACTGAGGCCACGGACCGGCTGGCTGAGATTTGGCGCACATCGTGGCGGCCCGCTTGGGCGCCGCGTCAAGCGCCCATGACGCTCCGTGACGCGGGCGCAACAGGCCGTCATGTTCGTGGCGGCGGCCGCACGCCGCGCGGTAGAAACGGTCGATCATGTCGCGCATCTTCACGAGCAAGCACAACCCGGGACGCGCCCGCTGGGAGCTGGTCGTCAGCCCCCAGGGCGACGTGTACGCGTTCCCGCTGACGCTGCCGATCGCGCAGCGCCAGGTGCTCGGCGGACACCGCAGGTATCTCGTCGGGAAGGTTTCTCGCGGCGGTCAGGCGTGGACCGCGGCGGGTCCGTCCGGCCTGATCTACGGGACGACCTTCCCGTCCCTCCCCGCAGCACTGGTCTGCATCGCCGACGAGGTCGACCTCGCACCGGTGCCGTGAAGACGGAGGAGCGCCGGCTCGGCCCGCAGGCCGCTACGCCGACGCCTTCGCCAGCGCGTCCTCCAGGGCGACCCACGGAAGCATCGCGCACTTCACGCGGGTGACGTACTTGGAGACGCCGGCCAGCGCGACCGCGTCGCCCAGCACCTCCTCGTCGCCCTCCAGCGCACCCTTGGAGTGCATCAGCTCGCGGAAGGCGGCCACCGCCTCCGTCACCCGAGCGGCCTCGACGTCGTGCACGAGGTCGCTGAGCAGCGACGCCGACGCGGTCGAGATCGAGCAGCCGTGGCCCTCCCAGCTGATCGCGGCGACGCGGCCGTCCGCGGCGGGATGGACGGCGACGGTCACCTCATCGCCGCAGGTCGGGTTGTACTGGTGCGAGCTTGCGGCGGCGTCGGGCTGCAGGCCGTAGCCGTGCTTCTCGCGCGCGTGGTCGAGGATGACCTGCTGGTAGAGGTTCTGGAGGTCCGCCGAGCTCATGCCGCCACCCCGAAGAAGGCGCGGGCGTCGGCGATGGCGGCGACGGCCGCATCCACCTCGTCCGCGGTGTTGTACAGGTAGGTGCTGATGCGCGTGCTCGCGGTCGCACCGAAGCGGCGGTGCACGGGCTGTGCGCAGTGGTGCCCGACGCGCACGGCGATGCCGCGGTCGTCGAGGAACTGGCCGACATCGTGCGCGTGGATGCCGTCCACGACGATGCTGGCGAGCCCCACCCGGGCAGAGCCCGCGCCGGGGCCGAGGACGCGGACGCCGGGGATCTCGGCGAGCCCGGCCAGCATGCGCGCGCCCAGCGCCTCCTCGTGCTCCTGGATGGCGTCCATGCCGACCGCGTCGAGGTAGTCGACCGCCGCCGCGAGCGCCACCGCCTGAGAGACCCGCTGCGTGCCGGCCTCGAACCGCTGCGGCGCCGGGAGGTACTCGGCGCCCTCCAGCGTGACCGTCGTGATCATCGACCCACCGGTGAGGAAGGGAGGCAGGGCGTCGAGCAGCTCCGAGCGGCCGTAGAGAGCGCCGACGCCGGTCGGGCCGAGCATCTTGTGACCGGAGAAGACGGCGAAGTCGACGTCGAGCGCCGGGAGGTCGACGGGCAGGTGCGGGACCGACTGGCACGCGTCGAGCACGACCAGGGCGCCGTGCTCGTGCGCGAGCGCGACGAGCTCGGAGACCGGAGCGACCGCCCCGAGCACGTTGGAGACGTGGGCGAACGCGACGACCTTCGTCCGCGGGCCGATCAGCTCGGCCGCCTGGTCGAGCCGCAGCGCGCCGTCGTCGGTGAGGCCGATCACGCGGAGGGTCGCGCCGGTGCGCGCCGCGAGCTCCTGCCACGGGATGAGATTGGCGTGGTGCTCCGCCTCGGTGACGACGAGCTCGTCGCCCGGGCCGAGCCGGAACCGCTCGGCGGCGGCGCCTCCGCGGCCGAGCGAGGCGTTGGACATGCCGTAGGCGAGGAGGTTGACGCCCTCGGTCGCGTTGCTGGTCCAGACCAGCTCGCCGGGGCGGGCGCCGACGAACCCGGCGACGCGCTCGCGCGCCTGCTCGAACAGCTCGGTCGCTTCGCCGGCGACGGTGTGCGCGCCGCGGTGCACGGCGGAGGTGTACCGCTCGGCGAAGGCGCGTTCGGCGTCCAGGACCTGGCGCGGCTTCTGCGAGGTGGCGCCGGAGTCGAGGTAGACGAAGGGATGCCCGTTCACCTCCCGGTCGAGGATCGGGAAGTCCGCACGAAGGCGGGCCGGGTCCAGAGTGTCGGTGCGCATACGGTTGTCAACGATACAAGCGCCGCCTGCAATCCCGCCGTGCGTTACGTCGCCGCTCCGGGTCGATATGAGCGCCGCCGCTAGGCTCGGAACATGGTCGAACGCACGAACGGGTCCCCCTGGTTCTTCATCGTGGGCGTCGCACTCGTGGTCGTCGGCCTCGCCGCTCCGCTGGTCTTCGACGCGGTGACGGGGCAGGTGCAGTGGCTCGTCCGCGGGCTCGGCGTGCTCGTCGCCATCGGCGGCGGCGTGCTGATCGGCTTCGGGCTGCGCCGGCGACGCGGACGCTGAACCCCGCCGCACGCCACCGGCGCGCCCTCCTCACGCCGCCGCGCGCGCCCCGATCGCGTCGAGCTCGGCGACAGCATCCTCCGGCAGCTCCAGCCCGGCGCCCGCGATGTTCTCGCGCAGGTGCGCCACCGACGAGGTGCCGGGGATGAGCAGGAGGTTCGGCGAGCGCTGCAGCAGCCAGGCCAGGGCCACGGCCATCGTCGATGCGCCCAGGCGAGCGGCGACGCCGCTCAGCGCGTCCGACTGCAGCGGCGAGAACCCGCCGAGCGGGAAGTACGGCACGTAGGCGATGCCCGCGGCCGCCAGCTCGTCGATGAAGGCGTCGTCCTCGCGGTTGGCGAGGTTGTAGAAGTTCTGCACGCAGACCACCGGCGCGATGGCCTGGGCCTCGGCGAGCTGGGCGCGGTCGACGGTGCTGAGTCCCAGGTGGCGGATGAGCCCCTCCCGCTGCAGCTCGGCGAGCGCACCGAACTGGTCGGCGAGCGAGCCGGGCTCCGGCCGCTCCAGGCCGCCGACGCGCAGGTTGACCACGTCGAGGCGCTCCAGGCCGAGGGAGCGGAGGTTCTGGTGCACCTGGTCGCGCAGCTGCTGCGGCGAGCGCGCGTGCGGCCAGCCGCCGTCGGCGTCGCGCTCGGCGCCGACCTTGGTGACGATGTGCAGCTCGTCCGGGTAGGGCGCGAGCGCCTCGCGGATGAGCTCGTTGGTGACGTGCGGGCCGTAGAACTCGGCGGTGTCGATATGGGTGATGCCCGCCTCCACCGCCGCACGGAGCACGGCGATGGCGCCGTCGCGGTCGGCGGGAGGGCCGAAGACGCCGGGGCCGGCGAGCTGCATGGCGCCGTAGCCGACGCGGGTGAGGTCGAGATCGCCGGTGCGGTAAGAGCCGCCCGGCAGGGTGTTCGCTGTCATGCCTCCAGCGTGCGCGCCGCCCGCCGCCGCAGGGAGTGCCCCGCGCATCCTGGTCGTGGCGAGCCTGGGGGTGCCGGGACCTGGCTGGCCGCCGGACACCGACCTAGACTCGGCCGGGTGAGCCCCTCCAGTCCCCTCGGCGAGTACCTCCGCGCGCGGCGCGAGCAGGTGGACCCCGCGACGGTCGGCCTCCGCGTCACCGGCATCCGCCGGACGCCCGGGCTCCGCCGCGAGGAGGTGGCGACGCTCGCCGGGATCAGCGCCGACTACTACCTGCGGCTGGAGCAGGGCCGCGACCGTCACCCCTCCCCGCAGGTGCTGGAGGCGCTGGCACGGGTCTACGGGCTCGACGCGGCGGCGACCCAGTACCTCCTCGGCCTCGGCGCGGCGTCCCCCGTGCGGACCAGGCCGGCGCAGCGCAAGCCGGTGCCCGCGGGCATCCGCCAGCTGCTGGAGGTGATCGGCCTCCCCGCGTTCGTGGAGGACCGGATGTACGACGTGCTCGCCGCGAACGCCCTCGCGACCGCGCTCTCCCCCGCGCTCCGGCCGGGCGAGAACCGCCTGCGCTCGGTGTTCCTCGACCCCGCCGAGCGCGAGCTGTACCCGGACTGGGAGCAGGCGACGGCCGGGCTGATCGCGAGCTTCCGCGCCTCCATCGGCACCGGCGCCGCCGAGGACCCGCGCATCGCGCAGCTGGTCGGCGAGCTGTCGCTCGCGAGCGATCACTTCCGGAGGCTGTGGGCGCGTCACGACGTGCGCGGGCTCGGCGGCGGCACGGCGCGGCTGCTCCATCCCCGGGTCGGGATGCTCGAGCTCAGCCGTGAGAAGCTGCCGGTCGGCGGCTCGGACGGCCAGCTGCTCGTGATCTACCACGCCGCCGCCGGCTCGGCGAGCGAGCGCGCCCTGCGCCGGCTGGGCGAGGACGCGACCCGCGCGGCGGAGCACGAGGAGGCGACGGACGCCTCCTCGTCCGCTACGCCGCCTTCAGCTCCCTCCCGTGCACGGTCACCGCGTAGATGACGAGCACGTCGATGGCGACCATCACGATCGACCACCACGGCTGCGCCGGCAGCGACATGAGCTGCGTGACCGCGTTGACCGCCGCCACCACGACGGCGAAGATGCGCGCCCACATCGCCCCGCGGAGCAGGAAGATGCCGGCCAGCAGGAGGCCGACGCCGATGATCAGCGCCCACCATCCCCACGCGGCCACGTTGAAGCTCGCGGTCCCGTTCTCGCCCACGAAGTAGGCGGTGTTCGGCCCGATGATCGCCATGATCCCGTAGAAGATGTCGATCGCCGCGCCGATGAACAGCATGACGGCTGCGAAGTAGGCCCAGCTGACCCATCCGGTCGCCTTGATGTCGGTCATGGTGCTCCCCTCTCTCAGCCGCATGATGCCTCCCCCGCGCACGCGTCGGCTATAGGCCATTTCCGGTCGCCTGCCGTGCACCTGCCGGTGGTACGCTCCCGGCCATCCGCGACCCCCGCGGCACCGCTGACCGACCCAGGAGGCCCCTCCCGTGCCCGACATCCCCGCCACCGACCTCCGCGAGTACATCGAGGATCTGCGGGCCCGCGGGTACACCGTGCAGGGCGGCCACACGCCAGACCCCGACCTCATCGACCCGCAGGGCAACCCCGTCTACACCTGGCAGGAGGGGTACCCGTACGAGGAGCGGATGAGCCGCGAGGCGTACGAGGTCGAGAAGTACAGGCTGCAGGTGGAGCTGCTGAAGTTCCAGTACTGGCTCGAGGACAACGACCGCCGCGCCGTCATCGTCTTCGAGGGCAGGGACGCCGCCGGCAAGGGCGGGACCATCAAGCGGTTCACCGAGCACCTCAATCCGCGCACCTCCCGGGTCGTCGCGCTCTCGAAGCCGAGCGACCGCGAGCGGGGGCAGTGGTACTTCCAGCGCTACATCCAGCACCTGCCGACGGCCGGCGAGATCGTCATGTTCGACCGCTCCTGGTACAACCGGGCCGGGGTGGAGCGGGTGATGGGCTTCTGCACGGACGACGAGTACGAGCAGTTCATGGCCCAGGCGCCGGCGTTCGAGAAGATGCTGGTGGATTCGGGAATCCACCTCACCAAGTTCTGGTTCTCGGTCTCGCGCACCGAGCAGCGCACCCGCTTCGCCATCCGCCAGCTCGACCCGGTGCGCCGCTGGAAGCTGTCGCCGATGGACCTCGCCTCCCTCGACCGCTGGGACGACTACACCGCGGCCAAGGAGGAGATGTTCCGCCGCACGGACCGCCGCCACGCGCCCTGGACCATCATCCGCTCCAACGACAAGAAGCGCGCCCGCATCAACGCGATGCGCTACTTCCTCAACCAGTTCGACTACGACGGCAAGGACACCAAGGTCGTCAAGCGCCCGGATCCGCTGCTCGTGATGCGCGGCAAGCGGGAGGGCGCGGACGAGTAAGGGGGCGATGAGCGCGTGTCGCCCGGCCCGCGTTAGCGCTCACACCCCCGCATCCTCTAGGGTGATCGCACCAGTAGCTTCAGCAGAGAGTTGCCGTGCATGTCCGAGTCGCCGCCGACGGACCGGGCCCCGACGATCTACGACGTCGCGCGGGCCGCGGGTGTGTCGCACCAGACGGTGTCGCGCGTCCTCAACGACCATCCGAGCCTCCGCGCCGAGACCAGGGACCGCGTGCTCGCCGCGATGGACGAGCTCGACTACCGCCCCAGCTCCGCCGCGCGGGCCCTCGTCACGAGCCGCACGCGCACGGTCGGCATCCTGACCTCCGAGAGCGTGCTGTGGGGCCCGGCCTCGAGCATCAAGGCGATCGAGGTGGAGGCGCGCGCGGCCGGGTACCTCTCGGTCACCGTGAACATCGACGGCCACGACGAGGACTCGATCCGCGCCGGGCTCGGCTACCTGCTGCAGCAGGGCGTCGAGGGGCTCGTCGTCATCGCGCCGCAGATCCGCGTCACGCGGGTCATCGAGGCCGCGGGGCTGCGCATCCCGCACTTCACCCTCCAGGCCTCCCCCGCGCTCTCGCCGACCGCGCTCGGCGCCGACCAGATCGCCGGCGCCCGGCGCGCGGTGCGCCACCTCATCGACCTCGGCCACACCGAGATCGTGCATCTCGCCGGCCCGCAGGACTGGATCGAGGCGGAGGCGCGGATGACCGGGTATCTGCGCGAGATGTCCGACGCCGATCTCGAGACGCGCCCGCCCCTCCTCGGCGACTGGAGCGCGGCCCGCGGCTACCGCGTCGGCCGCGACCTGATCAGCGCCCGGTCGTTCACCGCGATCTTCGCCGGGAACGACCACATGGCGCTGGGCCTCATCCGCGCGCTGTACGAGGCGGGGATCCGCGTGCCGGAGGAGGTCAGCGTCATCGGCTTCGACGACGTTCCGGAGGCCGAGTATTACGTTCCGGCGCTCACGACCGTCCGCCAGGACTTCGGCGAGGTCGGGAGGCGCACGATCGCGGCCCTGCTCGCCGCGATCGAGGGGCGCCCGGCGCCCGACGAGCCGTTCGCCGCGCCCGAGCTGATCGTGCGCGCCTCCACGGGGCCCGCGCGGCAGCTCTGAGGGCCCGTCTCCGAGCCCCGGAAGCGCGCGCACGCGAGGCCGCGCCGAAGAGAACAGTTGACACGATCGGGTCGGATAGGCGAACATCGTCCGCATGTGAGCGCTCATGTGACCGCTCACACGGCATGACACCACTGCATTCAATGGAGAAGGACACACAGTGCGCAAGCTCACCCGCCTCATCACAGCCGGCCTGGCCACCGGCGCCATCGCCCTGTCGCTCGCGGCATGCTCCTCCTCGTCGGGATCCTCCGGCGGAGGCGACGGCGGACTCATCGGCGTCGCGATGCCGACCAAGTCGTCCGAGCGCTGGATCGCCGACGGCAACAACGTCAAGAAGCAGCTCGAGGACGCCGGCTACCAGGTCGACCTCCAGTACGCGGAGGACGACATCCCCACCCAGGTCTCGCAGCTGGAGAACATGATCACCAAGGGTGCGAAGGCCCTGATCATCGCCTCCATCGACGGCACGACCCTGACCAACGTGCTGCAGGAGGCCGCCGACAGCGACATCAAGGTCATCGCCTACGACCGCCTCATCCGCGACTCCGAGAACGTCGACTACTACGCCACCTTCGACAACTACAAGGTCGGCGTGCAGCAGGCGAACTCGCTCCTCGCGGGCCTCGGCCTCACCGACCTGGAGGGCAAGGCCGCGGCCGACGCGCCGAAGGGCCCGTTCAACGTCGAGCTGTTCGCCGGCTCGCCCGACGACAACAACGCGACGTTCTTCTACAACGGCGCGATGGACACGCTGAAGCCGTACCTCGACGACGGCACGATCGTCGTCAAGAGCAAGCAGACCGACTTCAACACCGTCGCCACGCTGCGCTGGGACGGCGAGGTCGCGCAGAGCCGCATGGAGGACATCCTCACCAAGACGTACTCCGACGGCTCCAAGGTCAACGGCGTGCTCTCGCCCTACGACGGCCTCTCCCGCGGCATCATCTCGGCCCTCACCGACGCCGGCTACTCGGTCGGCGACTCCTTCCCGATCATCACCGGCCAGGACGCCGAGCTCGACTCGGTGAAGGCGATCGAGTCCGGCGAGCAGTACGCGACCATCTACAAGGACACCCGCGAGCTCGCCAAGGAGGCCGTGTCGATGGCGAAGGCCGTGCTCGGCGGCGACAAGCCGGAGGTCAACGACACCAAGACGTACGACAACGGCAAGAAGGTCGTCCCGTCGTACCTGCTCGACCCGGTCATCGTCACCAAGGATCAGATCCAGTCGGTCCTCGTCGACGGCGGCTACTACACCGAAGACCAGATCAAGGGTTGACGGACCGCGGGCGGGGCGTCCGGTCGCCCCGCCCGCCTTTCACCGGAGAAAGGCGCACAACGTGACCACGGACATTCTTCAGATGCGCGGCATCACCAAGACGTTCCCCGGCGTGAAGGCGCTGCAGGACGTCACCCTCTCCGTCGCCCGCGGCGAGGTGCACGCGATCTGCGGCGAGAACGGCGCCGGCAAGTCGACGCTGATGAAGGTGCTGTCGGGCGTGTACCCGTACGGCACCTACGAGGGCGACATCGTCTTCGAGGACCGCGTGATGCAGTTCGGCTCCATCCGCGACAGCGAGGCCGAGGGCATCGTCATCATCCATCAGGAGCTGGCGCTCAGCCCCTACCTGTCGATCGCCGAGAACATCTTCCTCGGCAACGAAGTGCTGGGCTTCGCCGGCCTGATCGACTGGAACAAGACCAACGCGGCCGCGGCCGAGCTGCTGGCCAGGGTCGGGCTCAAGGAGAACCCGACCACCAAGATCCTCGACCTCGGCGTCGGCAAGCAGCAGCTCGTGGAGATCGCGAAGGCGCTGTCGAAGCGGGTGAAGCTCCTCATCCTCGACGAGCCCACCGCCGCGCTCAACGACGAGGACTCGGCGCACCTGCTGGGGCTGATCCTGCAGCTCAAGGAGCAGGGCATCACCTCCATCATCATCAGCCACAAGCTCAACGAGATCCGCAAGGTGGCCGACTCGGTCACGGTCATCCGCGACGGTCGCATCATCGAGACCATCTCGAAGGGCGACGTGACCGAGGGCAGGATCATCAAGGACATGGTGGGCCGCGACCTCGAGCACCGGTACCCCGACCACACGCCGGAGATCGGCGAGGAGATCCTCCGCGTCGAGAACTGGACCGCGCACCACCCGCAGGACCCGTCCCGCGTGGTGGTCGACAACGTCAGCCTGAACGTGCGCCGCGGCGAGATCGTCGGCATCGCCGGGCTGATGGGCGCAGGGCGGACCGAGTTCGCGATGAGCCTGTTCGGGCGCTCCTACGGCACCCGCATCTCCGGCACCGTGTACAAGGCGGGCAAGGAGATCCGGATCAGGAACGTCTCGGACGCCATCCGGCACGGCATCGCCTACGCCACCGAGGACCGCAAACACTACGGCCTCAACCTCATCGAGGACATCAAGCGGAACATCTCGCTCGCCTCCCTCGACAAGCTGTCCACCGGCGGGCTGGTCGACGACAACCGTGAGTACGAGGTCGCCAACCGGTACCGCACGAGCATGAACATCAAGTCGCCGACCGTGCTGTCGAAGGTGGGCAAGCTCTCCGGCGGCAACCAGCAGAAGGTCGTGCTGTCCAAGTGGATCTACGCCGACCCCGACGTGCTCATCCTCGACGAGCCGACGCGCGGCATCGACGTCGGCGCCAAGTACGAGATCTACAACATCATCAACGAGCTCGCGGCGCAGGGGAAGGGGATCATCGTCATCTCCTCCGAGCTGCCGGAGCTCCTCGGCATCTCCGACCGCGTGTACGCGCTGTCGGAGGGCCGCATCACGGGCGAACTGCCCATCGAACAGGCGACCCCCGAGGCGGTCCTCACCCTCATGACCCAGGAGAAGCAGCGATGACCAAGGTCGACAACACCAGCGAGACGGCGGCGGGAGCTGCCGTCAACCCGCCCGACAACGCGTTCACCCGCCGCATCCAGCACGTGATCTCGGATCTCGGGCGCAACGGCATCTTCCTCGCCCTGCTGGTCGTGGTGGTGCTGTTCGAGTTCCTGACCGGCGGCATCCTGCTCCGGCCGCAGAACGTGTCGAACCTGATCGTGCAGAACGGCTACATCCTCATCCTCGCCATCGGCATGGTGATGGTCATCGTGGCCGGCCACATCGACCTGTCGGTCGGCTCGATCGCCGCCTTCGTCGGAGCCATCTCGGGCGTCTTCGCGGTCAACCTCGGCCTGCCGTGGTGGCTGTCGATCATCCTCTCGCTCGCCATCGGGGCGGTGGTCGGCGCGTGGCAGGGCTTCTGGATCGCCTACGTCGGCATACCGGCGTTCATCGTGACGCTGGCGGGCATGCTGATCTTCCGCGGGCTGGCGCTCGTGGTGCTCGGCAACGCGAACATCGGCTCCTTCCCGTCGGAGTACCGCGCGCTCGGCAACGGCTTCCTGACCGACCTGTTCGGCGACATGGACCTCGACCCGCTGTCGCTCGGCGTCGGCGTGCTCGCGATCGTCGCCTTCGTCGTGCAGCAGGTGCGGGTGCGCAAGGGCCGGCAGAGCTACAACCAGGACGTGGAGCCGCTGGCCTGGTTCGTCACCAAGCTGGTGCTGGTCTCGGCCGGCATCGCGCTCTTCGCCTACGCGCTCGCCACCTTCAAGGGCATCCCGGTCACCCTCATCGTGCTCGCCGTGCTGGTGCTGATCTACGGCATCGTCATGAACCGCTCGGTGTTCGGCCGGCACGTCTACGCGATCGGCGGCAACCTCCACGCGGCCGAGCTGTCCGGCATCAAGACGCGCAACGTCACCTTCTGGCTGTTCGTCAACATGGGCTTCCTCGCGGCGCTCGCCGGGCTGGTGTTCACCGCGCGGCTCAACCTGGCGGGTCCGAAGGCCGGCGACGGCTTCGAGCTGGAGGCGATCTCGGCGGCCTTCATCGGCGGTGCGGCGGTGCAGGGCGGCGTCGGCACCATCGGCGGCGCGATCATCGGTGGTCTCATCATCGGCGTGCTCAACAACGGCATGTCGATCATGGGCATCGGCATCGAGTGGCAGCAGGCGGTCAAGGGCTTCGTGCTGCTGCTCGCGGTCGCGTTCGACGTCTACAACAAGCGCCGCTCGGGCGGCCGCTGAGCGCGTAGGCTCGCTCCCGACATGGCCGACTTCTCCCGCTACCTGCCGCTCAGCCAGCGTCCACCGGTGGACGAGTCCGGCGTGAGCAACGACTGGCGGGCGCTGACGGCCGGGCGGCGGGCGGGGGGGGGGGGCCCCCCCCCCCCCCCCCCCCCCCCCCCCCCCGCGGGGCCGGGGGGCGCCCCCCGCCCCCGCCCCCCCCCCCCCCCGCGCCCCCCCCCCGCCCCCCGGGGGGGCCGGCCGGGGGGTCCCCCCCGGGGGGGGGGGGGGGCGGGGGGGGGGGGGGGGGGGGCCCGGCCCCCGCCGCCCCCCCCCCCTCCCCCGCCGACGTGCTGCTGCTGGAGCAGCTCGCGGACCGGCTCTCCGCCACCCGGCTGGAGCGGCTGGCCCGCCGGGTCGGGATCGGCGACGGCCCCGCGGAGGCCGGCGCCGACCTCCCGGTCACGCTCGGACGCCTCTCCGCGCTGGCGGCGGCGCGTCGTGACGGCGGCGGCCCCAACGGCATCGCGGAGCTGGTGGAGGTGGTGCGCACCGAGGCGCGCTGCCACTCCCTCGGCGCGGTCCCCGCGCTCGACCCGATGGTCGCCGGCAGCATCGCGCTGTACGCCCTCACCCGCTCGCCCGTGAGCCTGCGCGCCGCCGTCGCGGGCCGTACCCTCGCGCCGGTCGACGCGCCCTGGCGGCTCGGGCACGGCAGCGAGCTGCGCACGGACACGGCGGCCGTGCTCGACTTCCTGCTCGACGACGGGCCGGTGCCGCCCGAGGTGCCGTAGCCGATACTCCCGAACGCCGACGCCGTCCACCTCCTGTTCCGGTCGCCCTCGCCCGCCTACGCTGCCCGCAGACCGACGACCACCCCGCCATGAGCGGGCGAACGGGAAGAGGCACGACGATGAGCGATCGAACCCCCGCCGAGGACCGGCGCATTCCGGAGGACCGGCGGCCGGCCGGCGAGACGCGGCCCGTGGGCGAGACGCGGCCGGTCGACGCGACGCGGCCGGTCACGGAGACGCGGCCCGCCGCCGAGGACCGGGCCGCCGACGCCGTCGCTGCTCCGACGTCGGGACGCGCCCTGCGCGACGACGTGGTGGCGCGCGAGCGGAGCGAGTTCGGCGGCATGAAGTTCGGATCCGCCTTCTTCGGCTGGCTGACCGCGACCGGCATGGCGGTCGTGCTGACGGCGATCGTCGCCGCGGCGGGCGCCGCCGTCGGGCTCGGCGTCACCGGCGACCCCGACGAGGCCGTCGACGAGGCGAACCGCAATGCGGCGACCATCGGCGTCGTCGGCGCGATCGCGGTGATCGTGATCCTGTTCGTCGCGTACTTCTGCGGCGGCTACGTGGCCGGCCGGATGGCGCGCTTCGACGGCGCGAAGCAGGGGCTCGCGGTGTGGCTGTGGGCCGTGATCATCGCGGTGGTCGTCGCGGTGCTGAGCCTCGTGCTGGGGAGCCAGTACGACATCCTCGCGAACATCAACAGCTTCCCGCGCATCCCGCTCGCCGAGGGCGACGTGACCCTGACCGGCATCATCACCGCGGTCGCGGTGGCGATCGTGAGCCTGGTCGGCGCCATCCTCGGAGGCCTGGCGGGGATGCGCTACCACCGCCGCGTCGACCGGGCCGGGCTCGACGGAGTCGAGGTCGCTCGGTAGCGACGGCCCGCGGCCTGGTCTGTACCGGTTCCGACGCCCGCCGGCCCGGGCCATGCTGGACGCATGACGGTCACCTGGTCGCTCCTCGGCGTCCCGTCGAGCGCGGGCGGTCACACGCCCGGCATGGACCTCGCGCCCGCCGCGATCCGGGAGGCCGGGCTCGCCGACCGGCTCCGCGCACGCGGGCACGTCGTCGCCGACGCGGGCGACGTGCGCGGCTTCCGGCGCCGGCCCGACCCCGAGCACCTCGACCGGCAGAACATCGCGGAGGTGGGCCGGGTCGCGGAGGACACGGCGGCGGCCGTCGCGGGCCTCCTCGCCGCCGGCACCGTGCCGCTCGTCGTCGGAGGCGACTGCATCGTGACCGTGGGCGTGGTCGCCGGGTTCCGCCGGGCGGAGCTGCGCACGGCGCTCCTCTACCTGGACGGCGGTCCCGACCTCTACACGCCCGGCACGATCGAGTACGGCAACGTGGATGCGATGGGCGTCGCCCACCTGCTCGGCCTGCCCGGCAGCGACCCGGTGCTGGCGGGCCTCGGGGGCGCGTCTCCGCTGCTCCTGCCCGACGAGCTCGTGTCGTTCGGCGACGCGCTCCCGGACGACCGCGACGACCTCGAGCGCGAGCGGCTCGCACGGCTCGGCATCGCGCGGTTCCCGGCGGCGCTCGTCCACGAGGACGCGTCGGCCGCCGCTCTGGCCGCCCGCTCGGCGGTGGAGGCGGCGGGCGACCGGTTCGTCGTGCACTTCGATGTGGACGTGCTCGGCCACGCGCACCTGCCGCTCGCCAACATGCCGAACGCCGACGCGCCGCCGTGGGGGCTCACGGTCGCCGAGGTGGAGGTCGCACTGCGGACCTTCACGGCGAGCGACCGGTTCGCCGGGATCGTCCTCACGGAGGTCAACCCCGGGAACGCGCCCGACGCCTCCACGCTCCGCGACTACGTCGAGCTGGTGGTCGCAGGGCTCGGCTGAGCCGCACGACGCCTCACATGCAGAGCCGGGTCGCCTCGGCCGCGTAGCCGCCGGCCGCACCGGCCAGGTCGCCGCCGGCCGCGGCGGCGTCGGCGACGGACGCCCAGGCGGCACGCAGCGCCGCCGCGTCCTCGCCCGAGAGCCGCGGCACGCAGCGGGCCTCGATGGCGGCGGCGAAGTCGCGGAGGTCCTGCGGCACGGCCGCTCCCGGCGCGGCATCGGCGTAGCCGCCGTCGCGCAGGCTCGAGTCGACCAGTGCCCACAGCTGCGAGAGAGGCGCGTCCTCCGCCGCGACGGGCCCCTGCTGCGCGGCGGGCGCGCTCGGCGCCGGATCGGGCGCCCGGCTGGTGGAGGTCGGGATCGGGTGGAACGTCCCGTCCGATGAAGACCCTCCCGCCGCCGGCCCTCCCGCCGCCGTCACCGCGGTGCACGCCGTCAGCGCGGCACCGACGATCACCAGCCCCACCAGTGCGACGACCCGTCTCATGCGCTCCTCCGTGCTCCGTCGCCGGGCAGCGCCCGGAACCGTCCTTCCGCCGCCCGGGCGGCGGCGTCCAGCTGCCGCAGCGCCGCACGTCCGGCGAGCGTGATGCCCGCGATGACGGCGGCCGCCGCCCCCAGCACGAGCAGCCAATAGAGCGCGTTCGCGGCCATCATCCCGAGTCGCGGATCGCCCGCGAGCGTGGCTGCGTCGAGCCACGTCCCCGGCTCGGGGACCAGCGCAGGGCACAGCAGCACGGCCGCCAGACAGGCGGCGTACCCGGCGGCGACGAGAACGAGCACCACCGACGACAGGGCGCGGCGCACGGCTGCGGCGTCATCCCCCATCGCGCCTCCCCCCGGTGCGTGTCATCGGAACCCTAGCAGCGACCCCGCGCCACCGCATCCGCCCCGGAGTAGCATGCCGCACGGGAGGGATGACGATGACGACGCTCCAGGGACGCGAGGGCAGCGCGCTGCTCGTGATCGACGTGCAGAACGGCGTGATCGGCGGCGCGTACCGCCGGGACGAGGTGGTCGAGACGATCCGCGGTCTCGTCGACCGCGCCCGGGCCGAGGGGGCGCCGGTGGTGTGGATCCAGCACTCCGACGACGGCATCGCGTACGGCAGCGACGAGTGGCGCATCGTGGACGCGCTCTCCCCCGCCGACGGCGAGCCGGTCGTGCACAAGCATTACGCCGACGCCTTCGAGGAGACCTCGCTCGAGGAGGTGCTCGCCGCCGGGCGCATCGGCCGGACCATCCTCACGGGCTCGCAGACCGACGAGTGCATCCGCTCCACCCTCCACGGCGGCATGGTGCGCGGCTACGACGTGACCCTGGTCGGCGATGCGCACACGACGGAGGATCTGAGCGAGTGGGGCGCCCCGGCTCCCGACCTCGTGATCGCCCACACCAACCTGTACTGGTCGAACCACCGCGCGCCCGGCCGCACCGCCGAGGTGGCCGATGCGGCGGAGGTCGTGCTCGGCTGAGCCGAGCGGCGCACCCGGCCCGCCGACCGCACGCCCAGCCGCGCCCGATACGCTCGGAGCATGGCCGACGACCTCGCGAACCTCCTGGGCGACGTCGGACCCCTGGTCTTCTATCTCGCCGTCTGGGGCCTGGTGTTCGCCGGGACCGCGCTGTTCGTCGGAGTGTTCATCCCGTTCATCACCGGCGACTCCCTGCTCTTCGGCGCGGGCCTGCTCACCGGCGTGAACCCGGAGCTCTCGATCTGGGTGCTCGCGATCGGCGTCGGCGTCGCGGCCGTGCTCGGCGACCAGGTCGGCTTCTGGCTCGGCCGCCGGCTGGGGCGCCCCTATCTGACGCGGCGCGGCGGGCGCTGGGTGCAGGCCGGCGTGCGCCGCGCGGAGCGCTTCTACGAGCTGTTCGGCTGGTGGTCCGTCGTGATCAGCCGCTACATCCCGTGGGGCCGGGTCTTCATCCCGCCGATCGCCGGCATCAGCGCGATGAAGTACTGGAGGTTCTTCACGGCCAACGTCGTCGGCGCACTCAGCTGGGGCGTGCTCATCACGGTGATCGGGTACGCCGCCGCGGTGAACCCGAGCGTGCGGCCGGTGGCCTACATCGTGGCCGGCGTCGTCATCCTCGCCTCGATCGTGGCCGGCGTGCGGGCGTGGGTGCTCGACCGGAGGTCCCGGCGGGAGGCCGAGCAGCCCCGCTAGGCTGGAGCCGCAGCGAGCGAAGGAGCATGCATGGCCGACGGCGTCCTGACGGGCATCCGCGTCGCCGACTTCTCCCGGGTGCTGGCCGGCCCGTACTGCACCATGATGCTGGCCGACTTCGGCGCCGACGTGGTCAAGATCGAGAGCCCGTCCGGCGACGACACGCGCTCCTGGCGCCCGCCGGTGGACGACGCGGGCGAGTCCACCTACTTCGCCGCCGTCAACCGCAACAAGCGGTCGGTCGTCTGCGACCTCGGCTCCCCCGACGGCCTCGCCGCCGCTCGCCGTCTGGCGGAGTCGGCGGACGTCGTCGTCGAGAACTTCCGGCCCGGCGTGATGGAGCGCTTCGGGCTCGACGAGACCACGCTGCGCTCCGCGAACCCGGGCGTGGTCTACTGCTCGATCACCGGGTTCGGGCGCGAGGCGGGCGCCGGACTGCCCGGCTACGACCTCCTCGTGCAGGCCGTCGGCGGACTGATGAGCATCACCGGAGCGCCGGACGGCGAGCCGAGCAAGGTCGGCGTCGCGCTCGTCGACGTGCTCACCGGCCTCAACGCGTTCTCCGGCATCCTGCTGGCCCTGCGGGAGCGCGACCGCACCGGCCGCGGCTCCCGGGTCGACGTCGACCTGCTCGGCTCGCTGCTCGCCGCGCTCACGAACCAGGCGTCGAGCACCCTGGCGACGGGTCGCGCACCCGGCCGGCTCGGCAACGCCCACCCGAGCATCGCGCCGTACGAGCTGTTCGCCGCGGCCGACCGCGAGCTGGTCGTCGCCGTGGGCAACGACCGCCAGTTCGCCGCCTTCGCCGCCGCCCTGGGGCTGCC
This sequence comes from Leifsonia sp. KNZ12-8B, assembly GCF_056755495.1. Lineage (NCBI taxonomy): Bacteria > Bacillati > Actinomycetota > Actinomycetes > Micrococcales > Microbacteriaceae > Leifsonia > Leifsonia sp. KNZ12-8B. The sequence goes on along the minus strand of NZ_JBPGXM010000009.1, from coordinate 26,963 downwards.
CGCGCTGGCCACGGACGCCCGGTTCGCGACCAACGAGGCCCGGGTGCGCGAGCGGGAGGCGCTGCGCGCGGCGCTCGCGCCCGTCCTGGCGACGCGCGGGGCGGCCGAGTGGGTCGCGCTGCTCTCGGCCGCGCGCGTCCCGGCGGGGCTCGTCAACAGCGTCGCGGAGGCGTTCGACTTCGCGTCGTCGCTGGGCCTCGACGCCGTCGCGACGACGCTCGACCCGCAGACGGGCCGCACCTCCCGTCAGCCTGCGACACCCATCCACCTCGACGCGGCCCCGGCCGTGCACCGCACGCCTCCCCCGCTGCTCGGCGCCCACGACGCCCGGTGGGCGGATGAGCCCAGCGACCACCGCCCCGCCGAAAGGACCGCCCGTGACCACGACGCTCGATGAGGCGTTCAGCATCGACCATCTCCTCACCGACGAGGAGCGCGCCTGGCGCGACCGGGCCCGGGCGTTCGCGACCGACCGCATCCGCCCGGTCATCGAGCAGGACTTCGAGGACAAGCACTTCCGCCGCGAGCTCGTCGCCGAGCTGGGCGCGCTGGGCGTCCTCGGCATGCACCTCAAGGACGACGGCTGCGCGGGTGCCGGGGCCGTCAGCTACGGGCTGGTGTGCCAGGAGCTGGAGGCGGCCGACAGCGGGTGGCGCACCTTCGTCTCGGTGCAGGGCTCGCTCGCCATGAGCGCCATCTCGAAGTTCGGCTCGGCCGAGCAGAAGGCGGAGTGGCTGCCGCCGATGGCCCGCGGCGAACGCATCGGCTGCTTCGCCCTCACGGAGCCGGACGGCGGCAGCGACCCCGCCGCCATGCGCACACGGGCGCGCCGCGAGGGCGGCGACTGGGTGATCACGGGCACCAAGCGCTGGATCGGCCTGGCAGCGCTCGCGGACGTCGCCGTGGTCTGGGCGGCGACCGACGACGGCGTCCGCGGCTTCCTGGTGCCGACCTCCACTCCCGGCTTCTCGGCCACGGCCATCGACGGCAAGCTGTCGATGCGCGCGTCCGTGCAGTGCGATGTCGTGCTCGACGGGGTGCGCGTGCCGGAGGAGGCGATGCTTCCGGGCGCGCGCGGCCTCTCCGGGCCGTTCTCGTGCCTCAACGAGGCGCGCTACGGCATCGTCTGGGGCGCGATGGGCGCTGCTCGCGACTGTCTGGAGGTGGCGATCGAGCGCAGCGTCACGCGCGAGGTCTTCGGCCGCCCCATCGGAGCGACCCAGCTCATCCAGGAGAAGCTCGCGAACATGCTGGTCGAGTACGAGAAGGGCATCCTCCTCGCGCTCCACCTCGGCCGGCTCAAGGAGGCGGGCCGGCTCACCCCGACCCAGATCAGCGTCGGCAAGCTCAACAGCGTACGGGAGGCGCTCGCCATCGCGCGCGAGGCCCGAACCATCCTCGGCGGCGACGGCATCACGAACGCCTTCCCGGTGATGCGGCACATGGCCAACCTGGAGTCGGTCCGCACCTACGAGGGCACCGACGAGATCCACACGCTCGTGCTCGGCCGGGCGCTGACGGGGCTGGCGGCGTTCGGCTGAGGCCGGCCGCGGGCCGTTCCCGCGGGCACCCCATCGGTGGTAGCTTCCGACCAACCGGCCCGGCGCGGCCGCATCGATGCCGGGGCATGAGGGGGTCGTCATGAGCGGTGACGTGCAGGGGAACGAGCGCACGGGGACGTCGTCCGGGCGCGGGTTCGCGATCACGGGGCTCGTCTTCGCGTTCATCATCCCGATCGTGGGCCTGATCCTCGGGCTGGTCGCGCGGCAGCGGGCGCAGCGGTCCGGATCGACGAGCGTGCTGCCGACGGTCACCATCGCGGTGTCCGCGGTGCTGATCGTCGTCGAGCTGGTGATCGGCGCCATCGTGTGGGGCCAGCTGTTCGCCACGAGCCGCTAACACCGCGGGGCCTCCCACGCAGCGGCCGGTGGCTGCTCACGCAACACGCGGCCCCGACCCTCAATTCCGCAGATCGGTCCTTGCGAGCCCGCCGCCGCGGCGAGTTGAATGTGCCCGTCGTACGGTTGCCGGCGCGATCCCTCCGATCCGCGTCGGCATCCGCGGAGCACACCCCTGGGGAGGGTCAGTGACGAAGACGGACCAGACACCGCAGCAGGCCGCCGCGCCCGCGGTCAAGCTGTCGATGCTCACGATGACCGGGATGGTCGTCGGCTCGATGGTCGGCGCGGGCGTGTTCTCCCTCCCGCGCCGGTTCGCGCAGGAGACGGGCGTCGCCGGGTCGCTGATCGCGTGGTCGATCGCCGGCGTCGGGATGCTGATGCTGGCGTTCGTCTTCCAGCTGCTGGCCAACCGGAAACCCGAGCTCGACGCGGGGGTGTACGCCTACGCGAAGGCGGGCTTCGGGCAGTTCCTCGGCTTCTTCTCGGCGATCGGGTACTGGGCGAGCGCCGGAATGGGGCTGGTCTTCTACTGGGTCTTCATCATGTCGACCATCGGCGCGGTCGTGCCGGCGCTCGGCGATGGCGACACCCTCCTCGCGATCGGCATCTCGTCGCTGGGGCTGTGGGGGTTCTTCTTCCTGATCCGCCGCGGGATCAAGGAGGCCGCCGTCATCAACCGCATCGTGACGGTCGCCAAGATCGTCCCGATCCTCGTCTTCGTGCTGCTGTGTCTGTTCGTGCTCAAGCCGGAGGTGTTCGCCGAGAACTGGGGCGGCGCCGACTACGCCGGGTCGCTGTTCGATCAGGTGACCGGCACCATGCTCGTGACCGTCTTCGTCTTCCTGGGCGTGGAGGGGGCGAGCGTGTACTCCCGGCATGCCAAGCGCCGCTCGGACGTCGGCAAGGCGACCATCCTGGGCTTCCTCAGCGTGTTCGCGATCTTCGCGTCGGTGACCATCGTGTCGTACGGGGTGCTGCCGATGGGCGAGATCGCGGAGCTCCGGCAGCCGTCGATGGGAGGCGTCCTCGCCGCGGCCGTCGGGCCGTGGGGCGCCTGGTTCGTCAGCATCGGCCTGGTCGTCTCGGTGCTGGGCGCGTACCTGGCCTGGTCGCTGATGGCGGCGGAGGTGCTCTTCGTCGCCGCCAAGGACGACGACATGCCCCGCTTCCTCGCCCGCTCGAATGCGGCCGACGTGCCGGTCCCCGCCCTGCTGATGACGGCGCTGTTCGTGCAGGTGGTCCTGGTGATCACCTACTTCTCCCACGACGCGTTCAACCTGGCGCTCGACCTGACCAGCGCGCTGACCCTCATCCCGTTCTTCCTCGTCGCCTGCTACGCGATGAAGCTCATCATCACGAGGGAGACCTATCGCGACGCGCCGCGCGGGTGGGGCCGGGAGGCGGTGATCGCGGTCCTCGCGACGCTCTACACGGCGTACCTGATCTTCGCCGCCGGGGTGACGTTCGTGCTGCTGTCGTTCATCATCTACGCCCCGGCGACCGTGCTGTTCGTGATGGCGCGGCGCGAGCAGGGCAGGCGCGTCTTCAGCGGCCGGGAGCTGATCATCCTGGCCGTCGCGATCATCGGGGCCGTCACGGGCGTCGTCGCCCTGGCCACCGGCTGGATCACTCTCTGACGAACGGACGAAGGAGCAACGATGACGGATTCACCCACCGCGCCGGCGTACGGCGTCCACTCGGAGGTCGGGCAGCTGCGGAAGGTGCTGGTGTGCTCGCCGGGGCTCGCCCACCGCCGGCTGACCCCCACCAACGCCGACGACCTGCTGTTCGACGACGTCATGTGGGTGGACAACGCCATCCAGGATCACGCCGCGTTCGTGGCCGACCTGCGCTCGAACGGCGTCGACGTGGTGGAGCTGCACGACCTCCTGGCCGAGACCGTGAGCGAGCCGGACGCCAAGTCGTGGCTGCTCGACCGCAAGATCGTCGCCGGAGAGGTCGGACTCGGCCTCATCGAGGGCACGCGCGCCTACCTCGACTCGCTCCCTCCGGCCGAGCTCGCGCGGTACCTCATCGGCGGCCTCGCGACCTCGGACCTGCCGGAGGACTACCGCACCGACTACGTGGCGCTCGCCCGCGAATCCACCGGTGTGCGCGAGTACCTGATGCCGCCGCTGCCGAACACGCTGTACACACGCGACACCACCTGCTGGATCTACGGCGGCGTCACCCTCAATCCGCTGTACTGGCCCGCCCGTCACGACGAGACGCTGCTCATGAAGGCCGTCTACGGCTTCCACCCCGACTTCCGCGACGCCACCGTCTGGTGGGGCGACCCCGAGGCCGACTGGGGGCAGGCGACCCTCGAGGGCGGCGACGTCATGCCCGTCGGTAACGGCGTCGTCCTCATCGGGATGAGCGAGCGCACCTCCCGGCACGCCATCACGCAGGTCGCGGCCGCGCTCTTCGAGCGGAACGCCGCCACGCAGGTGATCGTCGCCGGGATGCCGAAGCTCCGCGCCGCCATGCACCTCGACACCGTCTTCACCTTCGCCGACCGCGACATCGTCACCCTCTACCCGAAGATCATGGACGCGGTGCACACGTTCACGCTGGTCCCGGAGGACGTCAACCCCGGCCTCCGCGTCATCGACCACGGCAGCCGCGCCTTCGTGGACGTGGTCGCGGAGGCACTCGGCCTCCCCCGCCTCTACGTGGTGGAGACCGCCGGCGACAACTACGAGTCGGAGCGCCAGCAGTGGGACAGCGGCAACAACGCCGTCGCCCTCCGCCCCGGCGTCGTCTACGCCTACGACCGGAACACCGCGACGAACGCCCTCCTCCGGAAGGCCGGCGTGGAGGTCATCCCGATCGTCGGAGCGGAGCTCGGGCGAGGCCGGGGCGGCGGGCACTGCATGACGTGCCCGATCGTGCGGGATGCGGTGGAGTTCTGACGCGCTGGTGGTGCCGCCGGTGGTGGCGCTGGTCGTCTGAGCCCGCGACAGCGACCTGAACGGGGGGGCATCGATTGCGCCCCGCGACCGCTAGCCTCGCAAGGCGGGCCGCTGGGCCGGCGCCGCACAAGGGGGAATCCATGCACCGCCACGCCGTCCGCCGGACACTTGCACGCCTCGCTATCGTGGGGCTGATCGCCACGGGGATCGCCGTTCCGGCGGGGCTGCACGCGGCGGCACCGGCGGCGGCCGCGGCGACACCGACCGGCACGCCGGGCGGCGGGCTCTTCCATGCCCTCTCGGACCCGCGCGCCACCCTCTCGTCGCCATATGAGAATGAACTCGTGGTCGGGCCGGACGGGCGTCCGTGGTTCACGCACGGAGACAGCCTGTACTCCATCACCGCCGACGAGGTGCTGGTGCCGCACGCCCTCCCGGGTCCCGGGGGTTACGAATACGGTCCGCGGAAGCTCGTGACCGCTCCCGACGGAGCACTGTGGACGACCGGCCCCACAGGTCTGCTTCGGGTCACCGCTGACGACGTGGTCAGGCAGGTGGCCACATTCCCCGGCAACGTCGTCCAGTCCTGGGGACTCACCTCCTCCGGTACGGCCGTCGTGTCGGGCTTCGACCCAACGGCGAAGACACATACGCTCTACTGGGTCGCAGCCGACGGCACGATGACGAGTCGCCCGGACACCGCGCCCGGGGGCCAGATCATCGACCTGCAACCCGGTCCGGGAGGGAGCGTCTGGGGCTACCGGATGTTCGACCCCATGCCGTCCCTTTTCTCCTCCGACGGACGCACTCTACGACTGACCATGCCGGCCGCCGGCTGGACCCTTCGATCGTCCGGCGGGGAGGTTTTCGTCGTCTCGACCGACCACGGAGTGACCACGGTCGGCAAGCTCGAGCCGACAGGAACCTGGACAACAGTGACCTCCGATCCCGCCTTCTACGCGATCACCGACGGGGATGTCGTCTGGGGCGCCAAGGCGGCCCCCGGAGCTCCCGCCTCGCTTCACCGCCTTAAGGACCCGACCTGGCACCCGGCGCTCCCGCCGTCGTATCGCCGTCTCTCGTCCGCGTGCTGGCAACCACAGACGGCGACGCTATGGCTGGCGGCAGGGCCGGACCCGGACGACCCCTACACCACCGAGACGCTCCTGCAGGTCACGACGAAGGCGGTGACACCGCGGGCCACCGGTCACTTCACGCTCGACGGGTGTCAGACCGCGCCCGACGGCACCCTGTGGGCGAGCCAGGGGATGGCCCACGAGTTCTCACAATTCTTCCGCGTGAGCGCCGACGCGCGCCAGGTGACGTACAGCAATTACGGCGGGGCAACGGCGGCGCCCTGGATCGCCACGAACGACGGCGTCTGGACTCCCGCGGCGCCACGCCCGTCCTCGGGCCCCTCCGGAAACATCGGCCATCTCACGTTCGCGGCGACCTCGCGTATCGCCGGGTCGGACCGCTTCGAGACGGCGGCGAAGGTCTCGCAGAAGGCGTTCCCGACCGGTGCGCGGACGGTGTACCTCGCCTCCGGTCTCGACTTCCCCGACGCCCTGTCGGCCGGCCCCGCAGCGGCGAAAGCGGGAGGCCCGCTGCTGCTGACCACCGCGTGGGCGCTCCCGGCTCCTACCACCGCCGAGCTGAGACGCCTGGCACCGACGAAGGTCGTTCTGGTCGGAGGAACGACCGCGCTCAGCGCAGCCGTTGAGAAGCAGGTCCACTCGACCCTCCCCCATGCGACCGTCCAACGCCGAGCAGGCGCCGACCGTTACGCCACCGCACGCTCGATCGTCTCCACCGCGTTCGCGACGGCGCCGACCGTCTACATCGCCACCGGTGCCGCGTTCCCGGACGCGCTCAGCGCCTCCGCCGCCGCCGGCGCCGGCGGCGCACCGGTCGTCCTCGTCGACGGCCACGCGTCCACGCTGCCGGCCGAGACCACCCGCCTGATCACCGGACTGCACCCCGCGAAGATCACGGTCGTCGGCGGCCCCGCCGTCGTCTCCGCCGCCCTCCTGACCCAACTCAACCGCATCGCCCCCGCGACGCGACTGGCCGGAGCCGACCGGTTCACCACCGCGGCGAACGTCGCACGAGCGGTCTTCCCGAACGCCCACACCGCCTACCTCGCCAACGGCACCCTGTTCCCCGACGCGCTCTCCGGCGCCGTCCTCGCCGCCACGAACAAGGCACCCCTGCTCACCGTGCAGCCAGATTGCCTAGCCGACTCGACCGTCGATGCGCTCATGAAGGCCAAAGCCGCCGCGATCACGCTGGTCGGCGGCGCGAACGTGCTCAGCGGGTCAGCGTACCGGCTCACCCCGTGCACTCAGCAGAGCTGGACGTACGAGGGCTGACGATCGGGATGAACGAGAAAACCCCCGGCTGACCGGGGGTTTTCTTAAAGCTGGGGTACCTGGACTCGAACCAAGAACAACTGAACCAGAATCAGCCGTGTTGCCAATTACACCATACCCCAAGGGCTTCGGGCCAAGGCCCGGGCACGAGAAACAACTCTATCCTACGCGGCCGCAGGACTACAAAACGGCGGTCTCGTCCAGCGCCAGGCCGATCAGGTCGCGGTTGACCGCGGCCGCCACCACGGCGCCCGATCCCGCCGCCACGACGAGCTGCTGCGGGCCGGGGGCCGTCGTCTCGCCCGCCGCGTAGACGCCGGGCAGCGACGTGCGGCCGTGGCGGTCGGTGACGAGGTAGCCGTCGGCGTCGGCCTCCAGGTCGAGGGAGGAGGCGAAGGCGAGGGAGGGCGTCCACACCGGGCGCAGGAAGCCCCCCGCCCGCTCGATCACCTCGCCGTCCGCCAGCCGGATGCCGGTCATGACGCCCTTCTCCCCCACGACGTCGTCGATCGCGCGGCGCTCGACGCGCACGCCGAGCCGGGCGAGGGAGCGCTCCTCGTCGTCAGAGAGGGGGGCGACGCCGTTCGTGAAGACGATGAGGTCGTCCGTCCACTGGGTGAGCAGGAGCGCGCGCTCGGCCAGGTCGGCCGTCTCGCCGATCAGGGCCAGCGGCTCCCCCGCCTTCTCGTAGCCGTCGCACTCGACGCAGCTGTGCAGCTGGGTGCCGTAGTAGGCGCGGAGGCTCGGGATGGCCGGCATGGCCTCCGCCACCCCGGTCGCGACGACGACCGCGTCGGCCAGCACGTCGATGTCGGCGCCGCCGCGCACGCCGCGGCCGGTGACCGCGAAGCCGCTCGACTCCACGGTGACCGATCCGACCTGCGCGAACACCACCGACGCGTTGTCGTACGCTGCGACCTCCTCGCGGCCCATCCGGCGCAGCTCCAGCGGAGGGATGCCGTCGCGGGTGATGAAGCCGTGCGCCATCAGCGTGGCCGCGTGCCGCGGGCGGTTGCCGTCGACCAGCAGCACCCGGCGGCGCGCCCTCGCGAGGTTGAGCGCCGCCGACAGGCCAGCGGGGCCGCCGCCGACGACGACGACCTCGTAGCGTTCGGCCCGCTCCGCACCGGTCACCGCGGCCGCCTTACGCCAGCGCCGCCGACAGCCGGTCGAGCCGGGCGATGGTCTCGGCCTTGCCGAGGATCTCCATCGACTCGAACAGCGGGGGCGACACCCGGCGACCCGAGACGGCGACACGCAGCGGGCCGAAGGCCACGCGCGGCTTCAGGCCCAGCGCCTCCACCAGCGCGTCGCGCAGCGCGGACTCGATGGCGTCGTGCGTCCAGTCGGCCTCCGGCACGAGCTCGAGGGCGTTGAGGGAGGCGGCGAGCACCTCGCCGGCGTTCGCGGGCAGGGAGGCGCGGGCGTCCTCCTCCACGACGAGCGCGTCGGCGGTGGTGAACAGGAAGCCGAGCATGCCCGGCGTCTCGCCCAGCAGCTGCACGCGCTCCTGCACGAGCGGCGCGGCGGCGGCCAGGATCTCGCGCTGCGCGGCCGTCAGCGGCTCGCTGACGACCCCGGCGGCCACGAGGTACGGGATGGTCCGCTCGGCGAAGTCCGCGACCTCCAGCAGCCGGATGTGGTCGCCGTTGATCGACTCGGCCTTCTTCTGGTCGAAGCGGGCCGGGTTCGGGTTCACGTCGGCGACGTCGAAGGCGGCGACCAGCTCGTCGATCGAGAACACGTCGCGGTCGTGGCTGAGCGACCAGCCGAGCAGGGCGAGGTAGTTGACCAGCCCCTCCGGGATGAAGCCGCGGTCGCGGTGGTGGAACAGGTTCGACTCGGGGTCGCGCTTCGACAGCTTCTTGTTGCCCTCGCCCATCACGTAGGGCAGGTGACCGAAGCGCGGCACGAACGTCGTGATCCCCGCGTCGATGAGCGCGTGGTACAGCGCGATCTGACGCGGGGTGGACGAGAGGAGGTCCTCGCCGCGCAGCACGTGGGTCACGCCCATGAGGGCGTCGTCGACCGGGTTCACGAACGGGTACAGCGGGTGCCCGTTCGGCCGCACGACGACGAAGTCGCTGAACGACCCGGCCGGGAAGGTGATCTCGCCGCGCACCAGGTCGTCGAAGCTCAGGTCGTCGTCCGGCACGCGGAGGCGCAGCGCCGGCTGACGGCCCTCGGCCCGGTAGGCGGCCTTCTGCTCCTCGGTGAGGTCGCGCTCGAAGTTGTCGTAGCCCAGCTTGGGGTCGCGGCCGAGCGAGATGTTGCGCGCCTCGATCTCCTCGCCGGTGGCGAAGCTCTCGTAGATGTGACCGGAGGCCTTGAGGGTCTCGATGACCTCGCCGTAGATCTCGTAGCGCTGCGACTGCCGGTACGGGCCGTGCGGGCCGCCGACGTTCACGCCCTCGTCCCAGTCGAGCTTCAGCCAGTTGAGCGCGTCGATGATCTGCGCGTAGCTCTCCTCGCTGTCGCGGGCCGCGTCGGTGTCCTCGATGCGGAAGATGAGCTTGCCGCCGGTGTGCCGCGCGTACGCCCAGTTGAACAGGGCCGTGCGGATGAGCCCGACGTGCGGGGTGCCGGTGGGCGACGGGCAGAACCGGACGCGCACGTCGGCGCCGGTCGCGGTCGAGAAGGGGTGCGATGCGATGTCAGACATACCGCTTCGATCCTACTTGGCGGCCCGCACCGGGTTCACCAGCGAGCCGACGCCGTCCACCTCCACCTCGACGGTGTCGCCGGCGAGGATCGGCCCGACGCCCGACGGGGTGCCGGTCAGGATGACGTCGCCCGGCAGCAGCGTGAAGACGCTGGACGCGTACGCGATGATCTCGGGGATGGAGTGCACCATGTCGCTGATCGGCGCCTCCTGCTTGAGCTCGCCGTTCACGCGCGTGCGGAGCACGGCGGCCGGGTCGAGCTCGGTCTCGATGACCGGGCCGAGCGGGCAGAAGGTGTCGAAGCCCTTGGCGCGCGTCCACTGGCCGTCCTTCTTCTGCAGGTCGCGGGCCGTGACGTCGTTGGCGGCGGTGTAGCCGAAGATGTGCTCGGCGGCGTTCTCGGCCTTCACGTGGCGGGCGATCTTGCCGATGACGACCGCCAGCTCGCCCTCGTAGTCCACCTGCTGCGACTGCGGCGGCAGGAGGATCGGGTCGCCCAGGCCGATGACCGACGTGTTGGGCTTGAGGAACAGCAGCGGCTCCTCCGGCGCCTCCCCGCCCATCTCGGCGGCGTGCTCGCGGTAGTTCTTACCCACCGCGACGACCTTGGAGCGCGGGATGACCGGCGCGAGCAGCGAGCCGACCTTGCCGAGCGGCACCCGCTCACCGGTGGTGTCGAACCCGGTGAACAGCGGGTCGCCCGCGAGGACGACGAGCGCGTCCTCGTCGACGATGCCGTAGTCGATGGAGCCTTCGTGACTGAACCGTGCGATCTTCACGGATTCGAGCCTAGTGCGGCGGTCGAGCCGGTGCGGCTGCTCAGCTCAGCCGGTGCGGCTGCTCAGCTCAGAGCGGCGACGATCCTCGCCACCCCCGGCAGCGGGAGGCCGTGCCGCTCCCCCACGCGCAGCAGCGCTCCGCCGATCGCGTCGAGCTCGCTGGGCGCCCCGGCGGCGAGGTCCTCCTGCAGGGAGGTGCGCATCCCGCCGGGCACGCTGTGGAGCGTACGCACCAGGTCGAGCTCGGAGGCGGCGACGCCCTCGGCGGCGGAGCAGGCGACGATCTCGGCGACGACCGCCTCCGTCAGCTCCGGGTCCTCGCTGAGCGCCGGACCGGCGGGCTGCCGCCAGTACGACGTGAGCAGGGCGAGCGCCGCGAGCAGGCGGAACTTGCCCCACAGCACCTCGGCCTCGGAGCCGCGCACGCGGACGCGCGGACCGGCGCCCTCCAGCGCACGGATGACGGCGGACTCCGCCGCGGCCTCCGGCGCCTCGATGTTCACGAACGGACTGCGGTGGTCGATCACCGCGGGCGAGAGCCGCAGGGCCGAGACGGCGATGGAGGCGCCGGCGACCGGGGTGCCGGGCAGCGCCTCCCGCAGCACGGGCATGTGCTCGACGCCGTTGAGGACCGAGACGACCTCGGCGGGCCGCGCCCGCGCGATCGCCGGGAGGACGTCCTCCAGCCCGTACGCCTTGGTCGCGACGATCACGTGTGCGCCGTCGGGGACGGCCGTGTCGGCCGCCACCCGCTGCACCCCGTCGCCGAACGACGCGCTGCGCAGCTCGATCCCGTGCTCGCGGATCGCGTCGACCGCGCGCGGCCGCCCGACCGCGACGACCTCGTGACCGGAGCGGGCGAGGAGCCACGCGAGCAGCCCGCCGACCGCACCCGGTCCGACGACGGCGACGACGCCGTCGAGGGGCGCCGATGTGCCGGAATCAGGCCTGCTTTCCGACATATCGACGCCCCTCGTGGGATGGCTGGACGCGGGGGTTACGCGTCGAGGCGGTACATCCAGTTGTGGCGGTCGCGCACGCGGCCGTACTGGATGCCGGTCAGCTCCTCGCGCAGCGACATGGTCAGCTCGCCGGGAGGCGCGGTGATGTCCCCGACCGTGAACGTGTCGGACTTGAGCTCGCCGATGGGCGTGATCACGGCGGCGGTGCCGCAGGCGAACACCTCGACGATGTCGCCGGACTCCACGCCGTCGCGCCACTCGTCGATCGTCACCCGGCGGCGCTCCACCGTGTGACCGCGGTCGCGGGCGAGCTGCAGCACGGAGTCGAGGGTGATGCCCTCGAGGATGCTGGGCGAGTCGGGGGTCACCAGGGTGCCGTCCTTGTAGACGAGCACCACGTTCATGCCGCCGAGCTCTTCGAGGTACTTGCCCTCGACCGAGTCGAGGAAGAGCACCTGAGCGCAGCCGTGCTCGTACGCCTCGGACTGCGGCAGGAGGCTGGAGGCGTAGTTGCCGCCGGTCTTCGCCGCTCCGGTGCCGCCCTGACCGGCGCGCGACCAGTGGTCGGACAGCCAGATGGAGACCGGGGCGACGCCGCTCGGGAAGTACGCGCCCGCGGGGCTCGCGATCAGGTAGTACGCCACCTTGTTGGCGGGACGCACACCGAGGAAGGCCTCCTTGGCGAACATGAAGGGGCGGAAGTAGAGGCTCGTCTCGGGCGCCGACGGCACCCAGTCGCCGTCCACAGCGACGAGCTGCTTGAGCGAGTCGAGGAAGTGCTCGACCGGCAGCTCGGGCAGGGCGAGGCGGTAGGCCGAGCGCTGCATGCGGGCGGCGTTGGCCTCGGGGCGGAACGTCCAGATCGAGCCGTCCTCGTGGCGGTACGCCTTCAGACCCTCGAAGATCTCCTGCGCGTAGTGCAGCACGGCGGCCGCCGGGTCGAGCTGGATGGGGCCGTACGGCGAGACGCGCGGCCGGTGCCAGCCTCCCTTGGCCGACCAGCACAGGTCGACCATGTGGTCGGTGAAGTGGTTGCCGAAGCCAGGGTCGGCCAGGATCGCGGCGCGCTCTGCGGCGTCGCGGGCCGCCTCGTTGCGCGTGACGTTCCAGAGCAGCCCGCTGGTCTCGGTGGGTCCGCTGGTGAGGTTGATGCTGGTGGAGGCGTTCATGGGTGTCCTTCGACGAGACGGTCTACTAATTCTGCGCCACCCGGGCGGCGATCGCGTCGCCGATCTCGGCGGTGGTACGCGTCGCTCCGGTTCGGGCGGCCAGGTCGGCGGTCACCGCGGACTCGACCCGCTCGGCGAGCTCCCGGGCGCCGAGATGGCGGAGCAGGAGCGCGACCGACAGGATCGCGGCGGTGGGGTCGGCCTTCTGCTGGCCGGCGATGTCGGGGGCCGATCCGTGAACCGGCTCGAACATGCTGGGGAACTCGCCCGAGGGGTTGATGTTGCCCGAAGCGGCCAGTCCGATGCCGCCGCTGATCGCGGCCGCGAGGTCGGTGAGGATGTCGCCGAAGAGGTTGTCCGTGACGATCACATCAAATCTAGCAGGGTCGGTGACGAGGAAGATCGTGGCAGCGTCGACGTGCAGGTAGTCGACCGCGACCTCCGGGTGCTCGGCGGCGACCGCGTCCACGACCCGCTTCCAGAGGCCGCCCGCGAAGGTCAGCACGTTGGTCTTGTGCACGAGCGTGAGCCGCTTGCGGCGCTGCTCGGCCTGCTGGAACGCGTAGCGGACGACGCGCTCGACGCCGAAGGCCGTGTTCACCGACACCTCGTTGGCGATCTCGTGCGGGGTGCCCTGGCGGATCGCGCCGCCGTTGCCGACGTACGGGCCCTCCGTGCCCTCGCGCACGACGACGAAGTCGACCTCGCCCGGGTTCGCGAGCGGGCTGGCGATGCCGGGGAACAGCGTGGTCGGGCGCAGGTTCACGTAGTGGTCCAGCGAGAAGCGCAGCTTGAGGAGGAGGCCGCGCTCGATGTTGGCGCCCACGAGCCGCGGGTCGCCCGGCGTGCCGCCGACCGCGCCCAGCAGGATGGCGTCGTGGGAGGCGATCGCGGCCAGGTCGTCGTCGGTCAGCACGTCGCCGGTCGCCAGGTAGCGGTCGGCGCCGAGCGAGAACGCGGTCTTCTCGAAGGCCGGGCCGCCGCCGGCCGTGACCGCGTCGAGCACCTTCACGGCCTCCGCGATGACCTCCGGACCGATGCCGTCGCCGGGGATGACGGCGAGGCGGACGGTCTGCGCGGTGGTGGGCGAGGTGACGTTCTGCGGCATGGCGCTCCTGCACGGATCGGTGGGCGGGACTCTCCCGCTACCCTATCGCCGCGCCAGCAGGCGGGCGGTGCTCAGGCGCGGATGCGGCGGAGTGCGACCAGCGCGAGCACGCCGGCGGCGGCGACCAGGGCGATCCCGATCGTCGCGGTCACGCCCACCCCGCTGTCGAACGCCGCCCGCGCGGAGGCGAGCAGCTCGTCGGCGAGCCCGGTGGGCAGCGAGCCGGCCACCGAGGTCGCGCCTCCCAGCGTCTCCCTGGCGGCGTCGGACTGCGCGGCGGTGAGCCCGTCCGGCAGCCGGAGGTTCGCCCGGTACGACGCCGTGATGATGGTGCCGAGGGTCGCGGTGCCCAGCACCGCGCCCAGCTCGTAGGCGGTCTCGGAGACGGCGGAGGCCGCTCCCGCCTTCGCCGCCGGCGCGGTCGCGAGCACCAGCTCGTTCGAGACCGTCTCCGCGGCGCCGATCCCCGCGCCCAGGAGCACGAAGGCGGTGAGCAGGAGGCCCCACGACACCGCTCCCCCGGTCAGCGCGATGAGCAGGTACCCGACGGCGGAGAGCGCGAGGCCGCTCGCGATCACGATGCCGGGCCGCACCCGGCGCGCGATCGGGACCACCACCAGCCCGGCCACGATCATCGTCACGAGGCCCGGCAGCAGCACGAGTCCCGACTGCAGCGGCGTCAGGCCGATGACCAGCTGGAGGTGCTGCGAGACGAAGAAGAGGAAGCCGACCAGCGAGACGACGCTGAGCAGGTTGATGAGCACCGCGCCGCTGAACGCCGGGGCGCGGAACAGCCGCACGTCGAGCATCGGCACAGGGCGCCGCAGCTGCCGCCGCACGAACAGCGCGCCGGCGGCGACGCCGACCACGATGGCGAGCACGGCGAGCACCGACAGGCCGTCGACCGCGAGCGACTTGATCCCGTAGACGATCGGCGCCATGGTGACCAACGACAGCAGGATGCTGACCGGGTCGACCGGTCCGGGCTGCGGGTCGCGCGACTCGGCCACCAGCAGCGGCGCGAGCACCAGCAGCGGCACGAGGACCGGCACGGCGAGGAGGAACACCGACCCCCACGCGAAGTGCTCCAGCAGCACCCCGCCCACGATCGGGCCGAGCGCCGAACCGGCCGCGAAGCCGGACGCCCAGATCGCGACCGCGAGCCTCCGCTGGTCGCGGTCGAGGAAGGTGCTGCGCAGCAGCGACAGTGTGGACGGCATCAGCATCGCGCCGAAGAAGCCGAGCACCGCGCGGGCGCCGATCAGCACCTCCGCGGTCGGGGCGAACGCGGCGGCGACCGAGACCGCGGCGAAGCCCGTCGCGCCGATCAGCAGCAGGCGGCGGCGGCCGATGCGGTCTCCCAGGCTGCCCATGGCGACCAGGAGGCCGGCCAGCACGAGCGGGTACACGTCGACGATCCAGAGCATCCCGGTCGCGCTGGGCTCGAGCGCCTCGGAGATGGACGGGAGGGCGAAGCTCAGGACCGTGTTGTCGACCGACACGAGCAGGGTCGGCAGCATGAGCACCGCGAGCGCTGCCCAGCCGCGCGCGCCCGCCCGGGGGCTGGAGACGGCGGGCAGGGAGGCGGTGGTGGTCATGCAGCTACTGTACCGTCTGGACGGTACAGTAGGCAATCGGCGGCGCGCCGCAGCCGGGCTAGCATGACTGCATGCCGTCGAGCGCCGCCTCCCCCGCCCAGCCTCCCGCCCGCGACCGCATCCTGGACGCGTTCGCGGAGCTGCTGGGCGAGCAGAGCGAGCGTGCGGCGACCCTCGACGCCGTCGCCGCCCGCGCCGGCGTCTCCAAGGGCGGCCTGCTCTACCACTTCGCGTCCAAGGACGCCCTGGTCGACGGCCTCCTCGAACGCCTGCGGGCGAGCGTCGCCGATGACGTCGAGCGGATGCGCGCGGCGCCGGAGGGCCCGGTCGACTACTTCATCCGCACCTCGATCGCGAGCGGGTCGCCCGAATCGCAGGAGTTCGAGCGCAGCATCGTCGCCGTCGCCCGCCTCGCGCAGGGCGCAGACCAGCGCGCCCGCGACGCCCTCGCGGCCATGCAGCAGGACTGGCTGGGGGTGCTGGAGGAGGCGGTCGGCGACCCGATCGTCGCCCGCACGATCATGCTGCTCGGCGACGGCATCTACTACAACACCGCCCTGCTCCCCTCGGGCGCCGGCGTGCTCAGCGAACCCGCCGACCTGGAGCGGCTGCTGGAGCTGGTCCACCGCCTCGCCGCACGCGACTGAGCGAGACCCCGCCTCAGGCGAGCGCGGTCAGCAGCCGGCGGAGCGAGTGCCTGGTCCGATCGTCCGCCGCCGTCTCGATCGCGCGACGCAGCTCCACCGCCGCATCGTCCTGGCGCCCCGCGAGGCGCAGCAGCTCCGCCCTCGCGGCGTGCACCTGCGACGCCAGCACCCCGCCGGCCAGCCCGGGATCGCGGGCGAGTTCGTCCAGCGCGACCTCCGGCCCGGCGTCCGGGCTGTGCGCGAGGGCGACGATCCGGCCCAGCCGCGCGGACGGACTGGGCCAGCGCCGCACCAGCCCGTCGTACAGCCGCACGATCGCCGGCCAGTCGGTGGCCGCCCAGCTCGGCGCGATGGCGTGCAGTCCCGCGATCCCGGCCTGCAGCCCGAACCGGCCGTCGCCCGCCAGCCCGGCCGTCGCATACCGCTCCCCCTCGGCGACGAGCGTCGCGTCCCAGCGCGACCGGTCCGCCTCCCGGAGCGTCGCGAAGTCGCCCTCGGCCGTGAGCCGGGTCGCCTGGCGCGCCTCGGTCAGCAGCAGGAGTCCCAGGAGGCCGGCACTCTCGGGTCCCGGTGCCACCCGGTGGGCGTCCCGCGCGAGGGCGACGGCGTCCGCGCGCAGGCGGTCGTCCTCCCGGGGGTCGTCGGCCACCCCGGTGTGCGCGGCGGAGTACAGGAGGTGGATCGTGGTGAGCGCGTCGGGCATCCGCTCCGCCACGGCAGCGGGGTCGTCGAGGGTGAAGCGGATGCCGGAGGCGTGGATGCGCTTCTTCGCCCGCGTGAGCCGGGCCGCCATCGTCGACTCGGGAACGAGGAAGGCGTCGGCGATCCGCGCGGTCGGCACGCCGCACACGAACCGCAGGGCGAGCGCCACCCGCGCCTCGGGGGCGAGGTCCGGGTGCGCGACGAGGAGGATCAGCTCCAGCCGCTCGTCACCCGTGAACACGTCGACCCCTCCCGCCGTCTCGGCGGCCTCCCGCGCGTCGGCCTCCCGCGCGTCGGTCTCCCTGGTGGCCTCGGCGGCGATCGACGGCGCCGCGCGCGCCGCCGTCCGCTCACGCCGCAGCGCGTCCAGCGCGACCCGCCTGGCCACGGTCGTGATCCAGGCGGCGGCGTTGGCCGGTTCGCGGCCGCGCGCCGCTTCGGCCACCGCGCGCGCGAACGCCTCCTGCACCGCCTCCTCGGCGAGCAGGAGGTCGCCCGTCGTCCGCGCCACCGCGCCCAGGATGCGCGGGGCGTCGTCGCGATATGCGCGCTCGATCCCGGTGGCCGCCCTCACGCGGCTCCCGGCGAAAGCCCGGCCGGCGTCATCCGACCGTGTCGAGCACCAGGACCGGGTACAGCTCGATCCAGCCGCCCGTCGGGACCAGCGCGGCGAGCTCCCGCGCCTGCCCAGGGCTCGCGGCGGTGAAGCTGTAGAAGCCGGTGATCACCTCGCGCGTCTCCCCGAACGGCCCGTCCGTGTAGAGCGGGGCGCCATCGGCACCGGGCGTGATCCGCGTCGCGCGGTCGGCGGCCTGCAGCGCACTGCTGGCCACGATGCGCTCCCCGGCCGCGGCCACCGCGTCCTGGAAGGCCTTGTGCCCGGCCATGCCGGCCTGCCACTGCTCGGGCGTCATGGTGTCCGGGTTCCACTCGGGCTCCCGGATCAGCAGAACGTACTCGTCGGACATCGTGTCTCCTCACGTCGTATGAACAGCGATATCCCTACGACGTCAGTCAACCGCCGGAATCGACAGCCGGCGAGAAATATCTTCCCGCCGGCCGCCGCCCGGCTCAGGCCTCGGTGATGTCGATCTCCTGCATGAGGTCGGCATCGATCGCGACGCGCACCTTCTCGAGCAGGCCCTCCGGCACGCGCGAGTCGACGGTGAGGACGCTGAGCGCCTTGCCGCCGGCCGAGGTGCGGGCGATCTGCATGCCGGCGATGTTGATCTTCGCCTCGCCGAACTCGCGGCCGTAGACCGCGACGATGCCGGGGCGGTCGTCGTAGACCATGACGACGAGGTGCTCGGCGACCGGCACCTCCACGTCGTAGCCGTTGATGCCGACGATCTTCTCGATCTGCTTCGGGCCGGTCAGGGTGCCGGAGACCGAGATCTGCGAGCCGTCGCTGAGCGCGCCGCGCAGCGTGATGAGGTTGCGGTACTCCTCGCTCACCGAGTCGGTGATCAGGCGCACCTCGATGCCGCGCTGCTCGGCAAGCAGCGGCGCGTTGACGTACGAGACCGTCTCGCTGACGATGTTCGTGAAGATGCCCTTGAGCGCCGCGAGCTTGAGCACGCTGACGTCGTAGTCGACGAGCTCGCCGCGGACCTCCACGTCGACGCTCGTGAGCGGGCTATGGGCGAGGCCCGAGAAGACCTGGCCGAGCTTCTCCACGAGCGGGATGCCCGGGCGCACGTACGGGTCGATGACGCCGCCGGCGACGTTGACCGCGTCGGGCACCAGCTCGCCCGAGAGCGCGAGGCGCACCGAGCGCGCGACCGAGACGCCGGCCTTCTCCTGCGCCTCGTCGGTGGAGGCGCCGAGGTGCGGCGTGACGATCACGTTCTCGAGGGCGAGCAGCGGCGAGTCCGCGGGAGGCTCCGTGACGAACACGTCGAGGCCGGCGCCGGCGATGCTGTGCGTGGTGAGGGCGCGGTACAGCGCGTCCTCGTCGATGAGGCCGCCGCGGGCCACGTTCACGATGAAGGCGGTCGGCTTCATCAGCGCGAGCTGGTCGTCGCTGATCATGCCGGTCGTCTCCGGCGTCTTCGGCATGTGGATGGTGATGAAGTCGGCCTGGGCGAGCAGCTCGTCGAGGGTGACGAGCTGCACGCCGAGCTGCTGCGCCCGCGCCGAGGTCACGTACGGGTCGTACGCGATCACGTTCGTGCCGAACGCCTGCAGGCGGGCGGCGATGAGCGCGCCGATGCGGCCGAGGCCGATGATGCCGATGGTCTTCTCGTACAGCTCGACGCCGGTGTACTTCGAGCGCTTCCACTGCCCCTGCGCGAGCGCGCTGTGCGCGGCCGGGATGTGGCGGGCGAGGCTCAGGATGTGGCCGACGGTCAGCTCCGCCGCCGAGATGATGTTGGAGGTCGGGGCGTTGACGACCATGACGCCCGCGGTGGTCGCGGTCTTGATGTCGACGTTGTCGAGGCCGACGCCCGCACGGGCGACCACCTTGAGCTGCTTGGCGGCGCCGATGACCTCGGCGTCGACCTTCGTCGCGGAGCGCACCAGGATGGCGTCGGCGTCGGCGACGGCGGAGAGCAGCGCCGGCCGGTCGGTGCCGTCCACGTTCCGGATCTCGAAGTCGGGCCCCAGGGCGTCGACGGTGGCGGGCGAGAGTTCTTCGGCGATCAGGACGACCGGCTTTGTCACGTGGCAGTTCCTAACAGTGGTGCGAGGGCTGGCTTGGGAGAAGTGCGCCACGGGCGTTGGGGCGCGGTCGGGTTAACTCTAGCGGGAGGCGTATGCCTGCTTTCGCCGCGTTACGGGCGCTCTGGGCGGCCGGCGGGCAGGATGGTACGGTGACCGCCCTCGAGATCGCCCAGCTCTCCGTCCGCATCGCGCTGGCGGCGGTCTTCGTCGTCATGGGCGCGCTGCACTTCGTGCCGGGGCCGTCGCGGGCGATGGCGGCGATGATCCCGCCGGCGCTGCGCCGGCTGCGCGCGATGTCGCCGCGGATGCTCGTCGCCGTCACCGGAGTGTGCGAGCTGGCGGGAGGGGTCGGGCTGCTCCTCCCCGCGACCCGCGTCGCCGCCGCGCTCTGCCTTGCGGTGTTCCTGGTCGCGGTGTTCCCGGCGAACGCCTACGCCGCGCGCTTCCCCGACCGCTTCGGCGTCTTCGCGACGCCGGTGCTGCCGCGGGCGGCGCTGCAGCTGGTGCTGATCGCGCTGTGCGTGTTCTGCGCGCTGCCGGTGGGGTGATCGGGGTCGGAGTCTCTCGGGACTCGGCCCCGACGATCCGGACCTAACGTGCCCGGCGCACCGCCGCGACCGCGGCCCCGACCACGACGGGATCGGTGATGTCGTACTCGAGGGCGCCTCCGCCCGGGCCGCTGGGCGCGCTGCGGACGCTGCCGCGCGCAGAGAGGTGCACCGCGTCCACTCCGGCGGCGACGAGGGCCGGGATGTCCTCCACGCGCACTCCTCCGCCCGCCATGAGCTGCACCCGCCCGGCCGACCGCTCGGCGAACGCGCGGAGCGAGCGGACGCCGTCGATGCTGCGCTCGGCGCCGCCGGACGTGAGCACGCGGGTCACACCGGCCTCCGCCAGCTGCTCGATCGCCTCGCCCGGGTCGGTGACGATGTCGAACGCGCGGTGGAACGTGACCGCGAGGCCGTCCGCCGCCGCGACGAACCGGTCGACGGCGCGGCGGTCGACGCGGCCGTTCTCATCGAGGGCGCCTACGACGACGCCGGCCGCGCCCTCCTCGTGGGCGAAGCGGATGTCGGCGACGGTCGTCGCGATCTCGTCGTCGCCGTAGACGAAGCCGCCGCCGCGCGGCCGGATCAGCACGTGCACGTAGGCCGGCCGCTGGGCCGCTGCGGCGGCCGCCACGGCGGCGCGCAGCAGGCCTGCCGACGGCGTGAGGCCGCCCAGGCCGAGCGCGGAGCAGAGCTCCACCCGATCGGCGCCCTGGGCGAGGGCGACACGCACGCCCGCCACGTCCTGCGCCGCGATCTCGACGGCGACCGGTCCGGTCATGGCAGCTCCTCGGTCGATCTGATGGCGGCGGAAACGCCGGAGGGTGCCGCCTCCGTGCGGAGGCGACACCCTCAGGGTAGCGTCGCGGTTCGCGGCCGGGGCCGCGGACCGTGGTCAGTGCCGCTGGATCAGCGGGCGACCTCGCCGTCGACGTAGTCGTCGTCGTTCGAGGCGTTCCAGGCGAACAGCTTGCGCAGCTCGCGGCCGGTGGCCTCGATCGGGTGCTGCTCGCCCTTCTTGCGCAGGGCGAGGAACTCCGGCGCGCCGGCGTCCTGGTCGGCGATGAAGCGCTTGGCGAAGGTGCCGTCCTGGATGTCGGAGAGGACCGCCTTCATGTTCTCCTTGACGTGCGGGTCGATGACGCGCGGGCCAGAGACGTAGTCGCCGTACTCGGCCGTGTCGGAGACGCTCCAGCGCTGCTTGGCGATGCCGCCCTCCCACATCAGGTCCACGATGAGCTTGAGCTCGTGCAGCACCTCGAAGTACGCGACCTGCGGCTGGTAGCCGGCCTCGGTCAGCGTCTCGAAGCCGTACTGGACGAGCTGCGAGACACCACCGCACAGGACGGCCTGCTCGCCGAAGAGGTCTGTCTCGGTCTCCTCGGTGAAGGTGGTCTTGATGCCGCCGGCACGGAGGCCGCCGATGCCCTTGGCGTACGAGAGGACGAGCGGCCAGGCGTTGCCGGTCGCATCCTTCTCGACGGCGACGATCACGGGAACGCCGCGGCCGGCCTCGTACTCGCGACGGACGGTGTGGCCGGGGCCCTTGGGGGCGACCATGATCACGTCGACGCCCTCAGGGGCCTCGATGTAGCCGAAGCGGATGTTGAAGCCGTGCCCGAAGACGAGCGCGTTGCCCTCCTCCAGGTTGCCCTGGATGTCCTCCGCGTACAGGTGACGCTGCACCTGGTCGGGCGCGAGGATGACGATGACGTCGGCCCACTTGGCGGCGTCGGCGGCGGAGAGGACGCGGAAGCCCGCCTCCTCGGCCTTGGGCTTCGACTTCGAGCCCTCCTTGAGGCCGATGACGACCTCGACGCCAGAGTCGCGGAGGTTCTGCGCGTGCGCGTGGCCCTGCGAGCCGTAGCCGATGACGGCGACCTTCTTGTTCTGGATGATCGAGAGGTCGGCGTCGTTGTCGTAATAGATCTCAGCCACTGGGGGTTTCTCCTTCTTGTGTGGTTCTCGTTCGTCGCCGCCCGGAGGCGGTTCAGTTCTTGAAGACGCGCTCGGTGATGGACTTCGAGCCGCGGCCGATCGCGAGCAGGCCCGACTGGGCCATCTCCTTGATGCCGTATGGCTCGAGCACCTTGAGCAGCGCCTGGGTCTTGCCGCTGTCGCCGGTCACCTCGATCACGAGCGCGTCGGTCGCCACGTCGACGACCCGCGCCCGGAAGAGGTTGACCGCCTCCAGGACCTGGGACCGGGTGGAGTTGTCCACCCGCACCTTGATCAGCAGGTGCTCGCGCTGCACCGACTGGGACGGGTCGAGCTCGACGATCTTGATCACGTTGATCAGCTTGTTGAGCTGCTTGGTGACCTGCTCCAGCGGGAGGTCCTCGACATCGACGACGACGGTGATGCGCGAGAGGCCGTCGACCTCGCTCGTTCCCACCGCCAGCGAGTGGATGTTGAAGCCGCGGCGGGCGAACAGCCCCGCCACGCGGGTCAGCAGACCGGGCTTGTCCTCGACGAGGAGGCTCAGAACATGCGTGCTCATGGGGTCACTCCTCTCCGAAGGCCGGGCTGTGGTCGCGGGCGTACTGCACGTAGCTGTTGCTGACGCCCTGCGGGACCATCGGCCACACCATGGCGTCGGCGCTGACGACGAAGTCGATCACGACCGGGCGGTCGTTGGTCTCCAGCGCCAGCTTGATGGCCGCGTCGACCTCCTCCTCCTTGGTCACACGGATGCCGAGGGCGCCGTACGCCTCCGCCATCGTGACGAAGTCCGGGATGCGGACGGTGTCGTGACCGGTGTTGAGGTCGGTGTTGGAGTAGCGGCCGTCGTAGAACAGCGTCTGCCACTGGCGCACCATCCCGAGCGACGAGTTGTTGATGATCGCCACCTTGATCGGGATGTTGTTGATCGTGCAGGTGGCGAGCTCCTGGTTCGTCATCTGGAAGCAGCCGTCGCCGTCGATCGCCCACACGACGCGGTCGGGCTGGGCGACCTTCGCGCCCATCGCGGCCGGGACCGAGTAGCCCATCGTCCCGGCGCCGCCCGAGTTGAGCCACGAGTTCGGCCGGTCGTAGGTGATGAACTGCGCCGCCCACATCTGGTGCTGGCCGACGCCCGCGGTGTACACCGCCTCCGGGCCGGTCAGCTCGCCGATCCGCTGGATGACGTGCTGCGGAGCCAGCAGGCCGTCACTCGTCGGGGTGTACCCGAGCGGGAACTCCTCACGGAGCCCGTCGAGGTAGGTCCACCACTCGGAGAGGTCCGGCTTGGCGGACCGGGACGCGTCCTGGAACGCGGCGGTCAGATCGACGATGACGTCCTTGGCATCGCCGACGATGGGGACGTCGGCCATGCGGATCTTGGAGATCTCGGCCGGGTCGACGTCGACGTGCACGATCTTGGCGTTGGGCGCGAACAGGGAGGTGTTCCCCGTCACGCGGTCGTCGAAGCGGGCTCCGAGCGACACGATGAGGTCGGACTCCTGCAGCGACAGCACGGCCGGGACCGTGCCGTGCATGCCGGGCATGCCGAGGTGCTGCTTGTGCGAGTCCGGGAAGGCGCCGCGCGCCATGAGCGTCGTCACGACCGGCGCGCCGGTCGCCTCGGCGAGCGCGATCAGCTCCTGGGAGGCCCGGGAGCGGATCACGCCGCCGCCGACGTAGAGCACCGGCTTCTTGGCCTCGGTGAGCAGCTGGGCCGCCGCGAGGATCTGCTTGCCGTGCGCCTTGGTGATCGGCCGGTAGCCCGGCAGGTCGACCTTGGGCGGCCAGACGAACGGCGCGGTGTTCTGCTGCGCGTCCTTGGTGATGTCGACGAGCACGGGGCCGGGGCGGCCGGTGCCGGCGATGTGGTACGCCGCCGCGATCGTGGCCGGGATCTCCTCCACGCTCTTCACGAGGAACGAGTGCTTCGTGATCGGCATGGTGATGCCGACGATGTCGGCCTCCTGGAAGGCGTCCGTGCCCATGAGGGTCGAGAACACCTGCCCGGTGATGAACACCACGGGGACGGAGTCCATGTGCGCGTCCATGATCGAGGTGACGAGGTTCGTCGCGCCGGGGCCGGAGGTCGCCATCGCGACCCCGACCTTGTTGCCGGCGACCGCGTAGCCCTCGGCCGCGTGCCCGCCGCCCTGCTCGTGGCGGACGAGAATGTGGCGGATCTTCTCCGAGTCGACGATGGCGTCGTAGATCGGGAGGATCGCGCCGCCGGGCAGGCCGAACACGTCGGTGACGCCGAGGAGCTCGAGCGTGCGGACGACGGCCTGCGAGCCGGTCAGTTGTTCGGGCGACGCCTTGCCGGGCGTCGCGGACGGCAACACAGTGCTGGGGGTTGCATCCGAGGACATGCCTTATCGGTCCCTTACGTACGAAACGGGTGAACAGCTGGCTGGAGGCGAAGGACTACCCCGTGACCGCGCCCTCTGCTGCAGAGCGCACGAGCTTGGAGTACTTCGCGAGAACGCCACGGGTATAGCGCGGAGGGAGAGGCGCCCAGCCTTCTCGGCGGGCGGTCAGCTCTGACTCGTCGACCAGTAGGTCGAGGGAGCGAGCCGCGATATCGACCCGTATCAGATCACCATCGCGCACGAAGGCGATGGGACCAGCGTCCACCGCTTCGGGTGCTATGTGGCCGATGCACAGGCCGGTTGTGCCGCCTGAGAATCGTCCGTCCGTCAATAGTAGTACATCCTTTCCGAGCCCCGCGCCCTTGATGGCGGCGGTGATGGCGAGCATCTCGCGCATGCCTGGGCCGCCCTTGGGCCCCTCGTAGCGGATGATGACCACGTCGCCGGCGTAGATGCGGCCCTCGGTCAGGGCGTCCATGGCCTCGCGCTCACGCTCGAACACGCGCGCGGGGCCCTCGAACACATCGGCGTCGAAGCCGGCGGTCTTGACGACCGCACCCTCGGGGGCGAGCGAGCCCTTGAGGATGGTCAGGCCGCCGGTGGGGTGGATCGGGTCGTCGAGCTTTCGCATGACCTTGCCGTCGGGCGCGGGCGGGTTGATCTCGGCGAGGTTCTCGGCGACGGTCTTGCCGGTCACCGTGAGGCAGTCGCCGTGTAGCAGGCCCGCGTCGAGCAGCGCCTTCATGACGACCGGGACGCCGCCGTGGCGGTCGACGTCGTTCATGACGTACTTGCCGAAGGGCTTGAGGTCGCCGATGTGCGGGACCTTCGAGCCGATCCGGTTGAAGTCGTCGATGGTGAGGTCGACGTCGGCCTCGTGCGCGATGGCGAGCAGGTGCAGCACGACGTTGGTCGAGCCGCCGAACGCCATGGCGACGGCGATGGCGTTCTCGAAGGCCTTCTTGGTCAGGATGTCGCGCGCGGTGATCCCCTGCTTGAGCAGGTTGACAACGGCCTCGCCCGAGCGGTGGGCGTAGTAGTCGCGGCGGCGGTCGGCCGAGGGCGGAGCGGCCGAGCCGGGGAGGCTCATACCCAGCGCCTCGGCGACGGAGGCCATCGTGTTGGCGGTGTACATGCCGCCGCAGGCGCCCTCGCCCGGGGCGATGGCGCACTCGATGCGCTTGAGGTCCTCTTCGCTCATCTTGCCCGCCTTGCAGGCGCCGACGGCCTCGAAGGAGTCGATGATGGTGACGTCTTTCTCGGTGCCGTCGGAGAGCTTCACCCAGCCCGGGGCGATGGAGCCCGCGTAGAGGAAGACCGCCGAGAGATCGAGCCGGGCCGCTGCCATCAGCATGCCGGGGAGGGACTTGTCGCAGCCGGCGAGCAGGACCGTGCCGTCGAGGCGCTCGGCCATCATGACGGTCTCGACGGAGTCGGCGATGACCTCGCGCGAGACGAGCGAGAAGTGCATGCCCTCGTGGCCCATCGAGATGCCGTCGGAGACGGAGATGGTGCCGAACTGCAGGGGGTAGCCGCCACCCGAGTGGACGCCCTCCTTGGCGCCCTGCGCGAGGCGGTCGAGCGAGAGGTTGCAGGGCGTGATCTCGTTCCACGAGCTCGCGATGCCGATCTGGGGCTTCTCCCAGTCCTCGTCGCCCATGCCGACCGCGCGGAGCATGCCGCGGCTGGTGGTGGCTTCGATTCCGTCCGTGACCACGCGCGAGCGCGGCTTCCAATCGATCTCAGGCATGGATCAACTCTAGGACGTCTCGGATGCCGCTCCGTTCACACGTTGTGAACCGGTGGAGAACCCGCTGGACGGCTCAGGCTGTGGAGGCCGCGCGCGCCTCCGCGAGCAGGGTCAGCAGCGTCGCGATCGCCCGCTCGTCGGCCACGCGGTACTGCGCAGCGGTCTCGCCGCGCCCGACCTTGATGCCGACGTCCTCCCCCGGGCGCAGCACGCGGAAGCCGTCCTCGTCTGTCACGTCGTCGCCGGCGAAGATGACCGCGGTGGCGCCGGTGTACTCGCGCAGCCGCTCCACGCCGTCGCCCTTGTCAGCACCGCGCACGGAGAACTCGATGATGTCCTTGCCGTCGCGGATGGTGAGCGCGTCGCTCACGCTCGCGGCGGCCTCCCGCGCCCGGCGCACGACGTCGGGCCCGTGCTCGTCGGCGACCAGCCGGTAGTGCACGCCGAAGCCGACCGGCTTCACCTCCAGCTTGAGGCCGGGCAGGGAGTCGACGACCTCCTGCAGCACCTCCCCGAGCCGCTCCAGCGTGCGGCGCTCGTCGTCGCTGAGGTCGAGGGAGACGCCGTCGCGGCCGAACCGGATCTCGACGCCGTGCGAGCCGATCAGCAGCGCGTCCTCGTCGGCCTCGGTGACCGCCTGGAGGCTGTCGAGCGGCCGGCCGGAGACGTACGCCACCCAGGTCCGCGGCAGCTTCTCGAGCCGGTCGAGCGCCGCCTTCGACTCTGGCAGCGCCCGTGCGCCGCGCGGCACGTCGACGAAGGGCGCGAGCGTTCCGTCGAAGTCCATCGCGACCAGCAGTCGGTCGGTCTCGGCGAGCCGCCGCACCGCCGGGGGGCGGGGGGCGGGGGCGGGGGGGGGGGGGGGGGGGGGGGGG
>NZ_JBPGXM010000008.1:0-60052 GCF_056755495.1 Leifsonia sp. KNZ12-8B | reverse complement strand
GGGGGGGGGGGCTGTGTGGGTGGCGGTGTTCGCGCGGGGGGGGGCGGCGGGGGGGGGGCCCCGCGCGGCCGGCGGGGGGGGGCCGGGGGGGCCGGTGGATCACTGGTCCCAGGCGGTGTCCATCGACTTCAGCACGTCGTCGACGGTCTTCTGCCCGGTGAGGAGGCCCTGCACGCCGGCGCCGAGGGCGTCGTAGACCGACGAGTTCGGCCAGGACGAGTTGGGCAGCGGGACGTAGGACTTGTCCTTGACGATGTCGGAGACCGGGGCGAAGACGGTGCCGGAGTAGTCGCTCGACGTCGGGGGCATGCCGCCGCCGGCCTCCGCGAACGTCGATTGGCCCTTCTCGGTGGCGGTCCACTCGACGAACTTCTTGGCCGCGTCCATGTTCTTGCTGTTCTTCGCGATGGACACCGCGTAGTCGGCTCCCGCGATGCCGTAGGCCTTGCCGCCGGACGCCGCCGGGATCGGCTGCACGAGGAAGTCCTGGTCCTTCGCGTTCTGCTTCAGGTCGGCCGTCGAGCCGCTGGGGATGAACGCGGCGAGCGAGGTGCCCTGCAGGAGGCCGTTGGTGATGGCGTCGAAGCCGGCGCCCTCCACGCCCTGCTGGAAGCAGCCCGCCTTGTTCATGGCGATGATGTCCTGGAGGGTGTCCTTCCAGCCCTGCGTGCCGGCGAAGGTGGTCTTGTCGTCGGCGCGGTCCTTGTTCCACTCCGGGTTCTCGGCGTACACGCGGGTCGCCGAGATGCTGAGGGCCATCAGGCCGGTGTTGGGCGGAGCGGAGCCGGCGAGGGCGTAGAGGGACTTGCCCTTGTTCGCGAGCTCCTTGCAGGTGGAGATCAGGTCGTCCCACGTCGTCGGGTAGGTGACGCCGGCCGACTTCGTGGTGGTCTCGTTGCTCACCGATCCGACGAAGGTCATGCCGAGGGCGGAGCCGTAGGTCTTGCCGTCCACGATGAACTGGTCGTCGGATCCCTCCGGGATGACCTTCGTGGCGGAGTCGCTCAGCGGCTCGAGCAGCCCGGCCTTCGCCAGGGTGAGGATGCTGTAGGTCTGGCCGACACCGGGGGCGGCCTGGAACACGTCGGAGGAGTTCCCGGCGTTGAGCTGCGTGGTCAGCGTCTGGCCGTAGCTGTCGTTGGGGACCTCGTTGTACGTGATCTTCACATCGGGGTTCTCCTTCATGTACGCCTCGGCGAGCGCCTTGTACGGCGCCGTGATGGCGCTGTTCGTGACGGCGTACGAGAGGGAGAAGCTCTGGGAGCCGGACGTGCTGCTGCCGCCGGAGCCGGAGCATCCGGCGAGGACGAGAGCTCCCGCGGTCGCGAAGGCCACCAGGCCCGCTCGGGCGACGCGAGAGCGACGGTGCTGTGTCATGTTGAGCCTTTCTGACTTCGTTGTCGGCGACTCGTCGGGTAAGCGACGTCGCTTGGGCACCAGTATCACGCAGTTGTGTCACAAACGCACATAAGGGTTTCCAATGCCAGACATAACTGTGACCGCGGTTCGCCGGCCACGGGCCGTTCGCATCCCGCATCACGGTCAGCTATGAGAAGAGCCGCGATCATCGGCCAGCCTGATACTGTGAGGCATCACCGGCTGCCTCCCCGAAAGGTCACATCGACGTGTCCGATCAGTCACCGCTCTACCGCCTCGACCTCAACCTGCTCGTGTCGCTCGACGCGCTCCTCACCGAGCGCAGCGTCACCCGGGCAGCGGAACGGCTGCATCTCAGCCAGCCCGCGCTCAGCGCGTCCCTCTCGCGGCTGCGTACGCACTTCAACGACCCGATCCTGGCCCGGCGGGGCAACACGTACGAGTTGACGCCCTTCGCGATCCGGCTCACCGATCACACGACCACCGCTCTCGAGGCCGCGCGCCGGGTCTTCGAGAGCCAGGCCACCTGGGCGCCCACCGAGTCCACCAGGGAGTTCTCGATCTACGGGTCGGACTACGGCTTCGTGACCATCGGCCGCATCGTCAGCCAGCTGGCGGCGGAACGCGCTCCCGGCGTGCGCTTCCGATTCATGCTGCACAACCCCGCCATCGTGGAGGATGCGGCGACGCGCCTGCGCTCGGTCGACGGCATGGTCATCCCGCACGGGCACATCACCGATCTGCCGTTCCAGGACCTCTGGCACGACGAGTGGATCGCGATCGTCGCCGACACCAATGACGCCGTCGACGACGACGAGCTGACCATGGAGGCGATGTCGCAGCTGCCCTGGGTGATGACCTACCAGTCCCGCTCGGCGTACACCTCGGCCGCGCGTCAGGTGCAGCAGCTCGGCGTGGAGCCCCGCATCGAGGTGGTCGTGGAGAGCTTCCTGGCCGTCGCGCACTTCGTCGCCGGCAGCCGG
This sequence comes from Leifsonia sp. KNZ12-8B, assembly GCF_056755495.1. Lineage (NCBI taxonomy): Bacteria > Bacillati > Actinomycetota > Actinomycetes > Micrococcales > Microbacteriaceae > Leifsonia > Leifsonia sp. KNZ12-8B. The sequence goes on along the minus strand of NZ_JBPGXM010000008.1, from coordinate 57,692 downwards.
AGGATCGGACTGGTGCAGGCGTCGCTGGCACCGGCCGTGCTCGCAGTCGGAGGCGTGCGGGTCGTGCGCTTCCCGTTCGAGCCGACCCCGCTCTCCAACGCGCTCTGGTGGCACCCCGTGCACAACCAGGACCCGGAGCACGCGTGGATGCGCGGCCTGTTCGAGGAGGCCGGCCGGGTGGTGGAGGAGGGCGTTCACGCCACCACCCGGGACGGCTCCGTCTGACGGAGCTGGCGGCTCAGACCGCTGCGCCGACGGCCGCGCGCATGCTGCTGCGGATGAGGTCGTGCTGCTTGCGCACGAGCACCAGCGGGTCGACCTCGCCGATCTCGGCGAAGGCGTGGCCCTCCCACTCGCTCGACCAGTAGCCGCGGTAGCCGCCCTCGACGAAGACCCGCACGAGCTCCGGGTAGTCGATGGCCGGCTCCTGGCCGTTCTCGTCGATGTCGTAGAACTTCGCGTGCACGTGCAGGATCTGCGGCATGATGTCCGCCCACTCGGTCGGCGGGATGTGGCCGTGCATGTTGAACGCGAGGTGCGCGAACGAGCCGAGGCGGCCCGGGTCGAAGTCGCGGCCTTTGAGGTAGCCGATGAACTCCTCCTGCCGCTCGCGCATCGAGGCGTCGGTCGCCCAGATCGCCTGCAGCCGGTCGATCGCCGCGTCGTCGAGACCCGCGCGGCGGACGGCCCGCAGCAACGTGGGCGACATGCTGTGCATCGTCGACGAGAAGTCGGCCACGAAGCCGAGCAGCGGCGAGTCGAGCTCGGCGTAGACATCGCGCACCTTCATGATCTCGGGCGAGTTGGGGCCGAGCGGCGCGTGGATCTCGTACGCGAGCTTGAGCTCCAGCTCTTCGGCGATCGGGAGGAGGCGGCGCAGCAGCTCCGGCTTGGCGCTCTGGATGCGCACGAGCGGAAAGCCGAGCTTCTTCGCCCCGCGGAAGAGCGTCTCGCTGAACTCGAACTCCTCGTCCGGGGTCATGTCGCGCTCGCGGCGGCGGCCCATGTCGAGGTTGGCGCCGAACGAGCTGGCGTCGAAGCCGTGCCGGTCGAAGGCCGCCCGCCAGGTCGAGACGAACTCGTCGGAGACCACCGGGTAGGTCGGCAGCACCTGCGAGGCGACGATCTCGATGCCCGGGCCGATGCCCAGCTCGGCGACGCGGTCGAGCAGGCCGTCGAAGTCGAACCAGCCGGCGCGGAACTCGGCGCTGGCCGAGTACAGGGTGAGGCCCAGCTTGAACGGGTCCTCCTCGGCGGCCGGCGGAGGCGGCACGAGCCCGGTCTCGAGCACCGGCGGCTCCGCGTCCCGATCGGTCGCGGTCAGCGTGAGCGTCTGGTGCACGACGTTCGGGACGTACATCCCCGGGCCGCCGTCCTCGCCCGGCTTGATCTGCATGTACGGCAGGCGGAGCTCGCCGTGGATCTCCACCTCGTGCGTCTCGCCCAGCTCGACGGCCGGATCGCGGCGGACGATGAGGAGCGGGTGCGCCTGGAGGTACCAGAGCGTCTCCGCCTGCTCCTTCAGCTCGGCGATGGCGTAGCGCACGCCGTCCAGCTCGAAGGAGAGGTCCTCCTCCGGCACCGGGGTGCCGTCGACCGTGAGCCCGATCGTCGTGACCGACGAGAGCCAGAGGCTGCGGTACCAGGGGATGGTGAGGGCGAGCGCGAACCCGTCCGGGTGCACCCGGAGGGCGGCGTCGTCGATGAGTCCGTTGGGCATGGTGTCTCCTGAGTGGGTGGTTCAGCCGAGCGAGTCGGCGATGGTGCGGATGAGGGAGTGCTGGCGGCGCACCTGTTCGATGGAGCGCCACGGCTCGCGTTCCCCCTCGTATTCGCTCGAGAGGTAGCCGGTGTAGCCCGACTCCTTCAGCGCTTTCAGGACGGGACGCCACGGGATCTGCTGATCCTCGAGGTTCTCGTCGATGTCGTGGAACTTGGCCTGGATGAACACCACGTACTGCACGATGTCCTTGAAGTCCTCCGGGTCGACGCCGATGCCGTCGAGGAACGGCGGCCGCGTCTCCCTGGTCTCGCCCTCGCGCAGCGGGATCGGGCGGTCCTGGAAGATACCGGTGTCGATCAGGAGGCCGAAGTGCTTCGTGCCCGTGCGCTCGATCAGAGCGATGTAGTCGTCCACGACCGGGTGCTTGATCGGCGTCGGCGAGTGGATCTCCGGGCAGATGATCACATCGAGCTCGGCGGCGAGGTCGAGCGAGCGCTCCACGGCCTCGGTCCAGATCGGGTCCGGGATGAGGTCGCTGGAGACGACGCCGATCTTCGGCCGGACGTACCGGAAGCCGAGCCGGCTGGCGAGCCGGAGGTCGCCCTGCAGCTTCTCTGCGCCCTCCAGCGCCGTCATCGCGCGAGCGTCGGCCCCACTGGAGTGCAGCCGCGTGTCGATCCACGACCCGTAGTTCGTGGGCTCCAGCGCGTACTTCTCGAGCAGCGCGAACCACGTGTCGATCCACTGCGCAGACGGCTCCGGATAGTTCTCGACGTGCCCCTCCCCCAGGATCTCCACGCCCGTCGCGCCGACATCGGCCACCGCGCGCAGAGCGGTCTCCAGGTCCATGACCGTGCCGTAGTCGGTCATGAAGCTGTAGAGCGAGACGCCGTACTTGAAGGGCTCGCCACCGCCGTCGGGCGACAGCGTCACGTGCTTGGTGAACCGGAAGACCGACGGCTGGTGCTCCTCGGGGATGTACGACATGCGCAGCCGCAGCTCGATGGAGACCTCGTGCACACCCTGGGGCAGGCCGCCCTCGAACGGCACGGTGATCACGGCCGCGTCTTCGAGCTGCCACCGGACGCCGTCGCTGTCCCACAGCTGCTGCAGCGTGTACGTGCGGTCGCCGAAGGTCCAGAGCGGGACGTCGGCCGGCACGTCGACGAGGTCGCCGACCCTGACCGAGACGCCGTCGATGAGCGACGCGGCCAAGCCGCGATAGTTCGGCATCCGCAGCCGCAGCTGGAACCCGATGACCCGGTCGCCCTCACGCACGTTGCGGAAGCCGACGGACTGGATGAGGTCTCTCTCGAGAAGCATCGTTGCTCACTCTCTCCTGGACGGTGGCGAATGCCGATCCCGCCCATTCTGTCTCTTTTCGACAGAAGAATGCAACTGCTAGACAGAACGCGACCGTTATCGGTCCAGCGTCAGGAAGGCCACGACCTCGTCGCGGAAGCGTCGCGGTTCCTCCGCGTTCAGCACGTGGCCGGCGCCGGCCAGGACGACGCCTCCGGCTCCCGGGATGGCGCCCGCGAGCGCATGGCCGTCTGCGGCGGGGATGAGGGCGTCCACCTCTCCCGAGATGACGAGCGTGGGCGCCGCGATGCCGCGGACCCGCGACCGGGCGTCGAAGGCCCGCACCGCACGGTAGAGCGCTCCCCACTCCTCCACGGACTGCGTCCGTTCCTGCTCCTCGGCCGAGGCGAAATACGGCGCGTTGCCCGGGTCGTCGATGAAGCGGGGCGAGTACAGCCAGGGCGCGAGAAGGTCGTAGGTGAGCTTGCCGGAGCGGTGCACTTCGTACGCCGCGAGCAGCGCATCGAGGAACAGCTCGGTCCGCCGCTGCAGGCGCGCGGCCGTGGAGACCAGCACGAGCCGCTCGAGCCGGCCCGGATGCCGCAACGCGAACTCCTGAGCCACCATGCCACCCGTCGAGAAGCCGACAAGGTCCGCCCGGTCGATTCCCGCTGCGTCGAGCACGGCGAGGAGGTCATCGGCAAGATCCGCGATGGTGAACGACCGACCGGTGCCGGGCGTCGAACCCGACCCGCGCAGATCGATCGCGACGACCCGGAACCGCGCGGACCACTCCTCGATCTCCCGCGCCCAGAAGCCGATGTCGCCACCGAGGCCGTGCAGAACCACCATCGGCCGGCCGGACCCGGCTGAGGTCCAATGGATCGGTCCCGCGGAGCCCGTGGTGACGCTCACGGTGGCAGGGTAGCCCATCGTCTCGGCGCTGATGAGTGCGCTCAGGCTCCCGATGGCGAGCTTGGCTATTCTGTTCTGCGAACCCGCCCAGGGCGCATCTACCCGGTAAGGGTGCGCCCTACCCGCAGTCGGCGAGGGTGGCTGCCCGTTCGAGCCGGGCCGGGTCCGGCGGTCTCACGGTTGCTGCGGGCACGGTCGGAGACCGCGCTTCCTTCGCCGGTCGTTCCTGCACGACAGAGCATCCTCTGCGCGACGAAGAGCCGCTCATCTCTTCGTGAAGACGAAGAAGTCATCATCGTCAGGGTCGCCGATCGGTGTGGAAAGCACGATCGAATCCGCGCCACCGCGGGCCGTCAGATAGGTGATCGAGCCAGACTCGCTGACCACATCACCATCAATCGTTTGATCGATATCGACCCACAGCTCGTCGTCGCTTCGCAGTTCCCACGTTCCCTTGACGTCGTAGACGCGCGTCCAGTCGAGTCGCCTGCCACCGAAGAGAACGACGCGGGGTATATCTCGTCCTGAGACTTCGCCGTCGGAGAGAAGTTCGAGTTCTGCTTCTGTCCCCCGCGGGCCGGAATGAACCCACGTACCCACGATCTCAGACGCTTCTACCTTGCCGGCACAACCACTGATCATGAGGACCGATACAACAAGCAGCACCAAGAAGCTTCCGCGTCGATGAGCCTTCATCGTCACCACTGAATCGTCCCCGAGAAGCTCCATGAGTCACGCACTCGTTCAGCTCCGCAAGGCCAGCGCGGCTTGCCGAAAATGATCGAGCACGAAATCAGCGAAGGATTCATCCTCCCAGCGGACGAGGTCCTCACGGGTGAAGATGCCGGTGGAGTCTTCATCACCGGGACGACGGAGGTCGTTCACGAGGATGGCCCTGAGACCGCGAGCGGCAGGTGTGTCGTCCCCAGCGATCCGCTCCAACACGTACAGCGCCGTCACGGGGAAGTGCGGGACGACAAGATGTTCTTGTGATGTCGGAAACTGAACGGACTCGAAACGCGAACCGCGAAACTCCACGTCGAAGAACTCTGCGTCCCGGAAGTCAACAGACTTCATAGGAAACCCGACAGCGCCCGGCTCGTCGAAGTCTCGGTTCTCGAACAGCACATCACGCATCGACCCGGCGAAACGCACCCTCTCCAACTTGGCGTGACGGAACGAAGTACCTCTCAGTTTCGCGTCGCTGAAGTCGACATCGATGAGATCAGCATTGTGAATAGTGGCATCGCGCATGTTGGCCTTGCAGAAAGTCACACCTCGCCACAGGTTGCGCCGGTACTTCGAGCCGGTCCCAATCGCGGCTCGCGAAAGGTCAGCCCGCTCGAAGGATGAGTCCGACATGGATGATTCCCACACCCGTAGCTGGTCAAGCGACGCACCGTCGAACACGCAGTCCTCGACCTCGAGTGAGAACCAGCGCATGTGGTCCAACCTCGCGCCACGAAAATCGAGCGATGTCCACCTCACACCTGTCACGTCACCCCGGCTACCGGAGGGGTGACGACTGTCCAGGTGGTGCATCGGGAACCCGCGAAGGTCCACGCGACCGTCGACAACATCCAGTCCACCCGGGCGCCGACGAGCCTGCCCGTGAAGCCACGCGGACGTCTCGGATGCGAGGCTCCGCCCCTCCGAGGTATCCCATCGCATGCGCAGTTCTGACGCCGTCATAGGGACAACCGGTTCTTGTTCCGGCCCTCTGACTTGCTCGTGGGCATTGGCGTTTCCGGACTATCCCACAACGTGCACCCGCCCAAGAGCAACGCAATTGAGAACGAGATAGCGAGTGCCGCTCGTCCTCTAGCTGGAACTGCCATGTGCAGGGCCCTCCTTCCCCTCGGGTTCGATGACGGTCCGCGCAGATCTTGAAGTGCCGGAGGAAACCGAATCAGCCACTAAGCGTTCGTGCCGCCGATGTAGTCGACTCTGCTGGGCACGAAGTCGGATTGCCAGGTGGGCATCTTTCTCCACAACTCCTCGTCGGAATCGAAGCCATAGTCGGGCGGTGGGACATCGACCCGGCTGGTAGACGACGTTCCGAATCGGATCTCCAAGCGCGCGCACTCGATCATCACTTCGGTCCGGTGGCCGGTGAATGCGGCACGTACGCGACGCTCGGACTGTTCGATCGTCTTGCTTCCGACGGTCCAGTTCCATAGGTCGCGAGCGGGCCGCACGCGAGTGTTCAACTGTTCCACACCGTCCGCGACGATTAGGGCGGACTTGTATGCCTCGAACTCGCCATCGAAAATTATCAACCCCACGCGGTTTCGGTATACAACGTCCCGAACGTCAGCGATCGCCCAATCGTCGAGAATCGAGTCTTCTCGGGAAAACAAATCAATCCGAGGGAGCGTCCCCACCCGCGTCGACGTTCGGAGTTCACTTTCGTATGTAGACATCTGCTCTCCGCTTGCTGACCAGCGGTCCATCGTACTTCTTCAATTGCTGCGCTCAGGTTCCGTGCTTACTCCGGGTCACGGCGGCCTCGGGGATGCGGGCGGGGATCGCGCGGCCGGGCAGCAGGGTGGAGCCGGGGGTGGGAACGGAATCAGCGTGCCGCCGGCCGTTTCGTCGCCATTGAGCTGCCGGGCCATGGTCAACCGGCCATCTGCGTGATCGTAATGGGTCGCCGAGAGGAAGGAGGTCTTCCGACCGTTCCGCGGCTCGAGCGTGATCCAGAGCCCGAGGCCGGACCCGAGACAGAGGCACAGCTGGTCGTCCGGGAGTCGACGGGGGGTCGGTGAGCGGGCCCGGCGCAGCCAGCCAGTACCCATCCGTGGTGGCTAAGAATCCCCCAGGTCGCAGGGATGTCAGCTCCACCAGTTGCATCCACGATCGCAGCCGCTGTCTCCGGCCGAATCGTCAACCACGCTGCGCGAGAGGCGATCGACCCTCGGACGCGCCAGGTGCAACTCCGACGTTCCTCACGAGCACTTGCGGCACGTAGCTCGGGAAACGCGACTAGTTGAGCAGTTTTGCCAGCAGCCGCTGAAGTTCCGTTTGCTCGTCGGTGTCGAGGCGCACGAGCCATTCCTCGAATTTGGCGGAGAGGACTTCGAGCGCCTTGTCGAGGGTCTTCACACCTTCCGGCGTGACAGCCAGGCGGTGCCGTCGGAGGTCGGCGGGATCGATCTCCCGGCGGACGAAGCCCTTGGCTTCGAGGTTCTTCAGGTACACGGTCACGCTCGGTTTGGGGAGGGCGAGACGAACAGCCAGCTCCGCGGGGTACCGGCAGTCGTCGACTTCTCCGAGCACAAAGAACTCCTTCGCCTCCAACCCAAGAGCCTCGATATCCGGGGCGCAATCGTTCATGACGCGGGTGAGCACCTGGTGATTGAGCGACCAGATTCGCGCAGCGTTCGACGTGGGCAAGCGACCTCCTTCCCGAGGTGATACAGTTTCGTACTAGTTCCATATAGAACAAAGTGTCATCTGTACTTACTGCGTCTGGAACAAGCCTAGTGGCTGCCCGCGTTCTTCCTGAAAGGACCCGATCAACGTGTCTTCAACTCACGACGTGACGTTCTCCAACGACACCTTCGACCTCGCTGGCCAGTTGCACCTGCCGGATGGTTTCAGCGAGGACCGCACATATCCTGCGATCGTCATCTCCACCCCGGGGAGCAGCGTCAAGGAGCAAATCGGTGCCAACTACGGCCGAAGCCTCGCTGACCGGGGCTACGTCGCGCTCGCCTTCGATCCGGGCTTCCAGGGCCAAAGTGGTGGGCACCCGCGCGACCTCGAGAACCCGGCCGCACGGGTAGACGACATCCGGTTCGCCGTCGATTACCTCACGACGCTTCCGTACGTCGATAACTCCCAGATCGGAGCTCTCGGCATTTGCGCCGGTGGTGGCTACGCGGTCAGCGCGACCATGACCGACCATCGGATCAAGGCGCTCGGAACGGTCGTGCCCGTCAATATCGGGCGTGCATTCCGCCAAGCCGACACCTCCTTGAAGGGTTCCGCGATCGCGATGATCGACGCCGTGGGCGCTAAGCGCACGGCGGCAGCCACCGGCGAGGATGTCGACCGCAACATATGGATCCCCGACACCGAGGACCAGGCGGCGGCCTTCGGCATCACCGACGTCGACACGCTCCAGGCGGTGCGGTTCTACCGGACCCCGCGCGGATACAACGAGAACTCCACCAACCGCCGCTACTTCACCAGCGACGCCATGATCCTCGGCTATGACGCCTTCAACCTCGTCGACGAACTCCTCACCCAGCCGCTCCAGGTCATCGTCGGCGGCCGGCTCGGTACCACGTTCTCCTACTCCGACGGGCTCGCGCTCTGGGAAAAAGCGCCCAATGCCAAGAACTTCCACGTCGTCGAAGGGGCTGGCCACTACGAGATGTACGACGAGCCGAAGTACGTCGACGAAGCAGTCGAGACCCTGGACTCCTTTTTCCAGGAGCACCTCGCCAACTGAATCTCTCGGCAGCGTCTGCTGCGAACGCCGAGGGGGCGCTGCCGCTCGTGAATCTCCACGAGTCGCAGCGAACGCCGCACGGTCCAGCAGCGGGCTGCTTCCAGAGCCCGAACCCTGCGATCGATGCCATGCCCGCAATCGCGTACGGCCGCCGGGCGTGGACCCCCAGGCTTCCACGCCGGAGCGGTCGATGAGCTTGTACCGCTCCCGCCGAGCACCTGATTCAGTCGATGGCGTCGCGGGCGTCTCCGGCGTCACGATTGGTGATGAGCGAGCGGCCGCGGAACTCCGCGACCACCTCGCTGCTCTCGTCGGTCACGGTGACGTCGTAGACGCCGGTGCGGCCGACCAGGCTGCGGCGCACGGCGTGCGCCCTGAGCGTTTGACCGGCTCGGGTCGACTTGAGGAAGGTGATGTCGGCTCCGGCCGCCACGGTCACGCGCTCGTCCTCGTTGCACGCGATCGCGAACGCGGTGTCGGCGAGCGCGAACACGAGGCCGCCGTGCGTGATGGCGAAGCCGTTCGTCATGTCGTCGCGCACCCGCATACTGACGATCGACTCGCCGGGCTCGTCCTTCTCGACCACCATGCCCAGGGCCGCAGAGGCGCGATCGCGCTGCATCATCGAGCGTACCGGCCGCACCGGCTCGGCGCTCATGAGCGCACCAGGGGCCGGACCCCGCTCGTCAGGAACGCGTCGGACATCGCCATCCTCACCCGCCGAAGGATCGGCGCATCAGCTGAGAGGCGCCCAATTCCTTACCGATCGTTCGGTAATACTCGCATCCGGGCGGCACTCCCGCAACCGCGATTTCCGCCAGGCTTCCCCGCGCGGCGCAGTTGGCGACGGTGGCTGCCCGTTCGAGCCAGGCCGGGTCCGGCGAATAGCCGCTCATCTCTTCGTGAAGACGAAGAAATCACCATCGTCAGGGTCGCCGATCGGTGTGGAAAGCACGATCGAATCCCCGCCAACCCGGGCCGTCAGATAGGTGATCGAGCCAGACTCGCTGACCACATCAGCCGAGAAACGCCGTGTCCCCCCAGGCGATAGAGGTTCCTATCGCAAAACAGATGTAACAGGTGAGAGAGAAAACCGCTGCGGCTGCGACGGACCAGAGAACCGGTCGCCTAGGTAGCGTTCGGAGTCTCATCGCTTCCCCTGCTCGATTAGTGCCCTCAGATTAGCGGCTTGTTGATCCCATACCGGGCCAGTGTTTTTCCAACACGCCCTGGTTGCCTCCGCCAAGACTCGGTGGCACGGCCCCGCCAGGCAGGCTGTTCGGGAATTCCCACAGCCGTCGCAGTATGTGGCCGCCTAGGCGTCGACCCACAGGAATCTCAGGGTCGCCTCAGGCTGGCCCGGACGTCGTGTTCACACGACGACTGACCCATGAAATCAGGATCACCGTCGATGACGCTATCGAAGACGGGCTGGCGGTTGCAATCGCGACAAGCACGTAGATTACAGCGACGACGCCAGCACAATTCGAGCCTCTTTGAAGCGCATCAAGATGAGAAGCGCGAGCATCAGCACGTGCGGGCCCATCTAAGGTCCCCTGCGGCCCAGCGCTGGCCTGGGTGCAGTTCTTGAGAATCCCCTGGGACCGGGAAAATAATCCCCCGGACGGTTTCGCCGCGCTCGCCCGTCAGGACGCGGTCCCTCCGGTATCCGCTTAGTCCCTGAGCTCGAATGGCACGTGCCAGACCTCGGCGCGATAGTCCCCATACCGTAAGAGTGATGGTCAGTTGCCGGGGCCGCTTCAAACGGTCCTGTTCGCCTGCATGGACGAAGGTACAGGCATCTAAACGATTGCCCTAGAGCGAGTCGAGCTCACGCGTGCCCTCGACCGTCGTCGCGGTGTCTCTCCGGGGTCGCCATGAGGCCCTCGCACTCGACGACCTCACCGTCGGTCCGCTTGACGTGGACGCGAGTCGCGACCGCGAGCGCGCTCGCCGAACGAGGGCCCCGCTTTTAGAGTGCTTTAGACCTTTTTGACTTCGACGCTCCGGCTCTGGTCCTGTATTGGTCGGGAGGCGAGGTGTGCCGCGTGATCCCTCAAGTACTCGCGCAGGAACGGCAATGCGAAATCCACTTCCCCGTGTTTCGTGGCGGAGATCATTCTCGCTTCGATTAGTCTCCCGCGATACACAGATGCGTACTTCAAGTCGACGCCAAGTCGCTTCGCGATGTCAGACGTGCGCGACGGGCCGTCGTCGTGACTCATGGCGACGAGATAGCTGCGATCCACGTCGGAGAGGTCAGCAAGAGCGGTTTCGTGGACCATCGCTCCGAGGCGTTTGCGTGCCGCTGCGACTCCTTCCGTCACTGCACCCATCCCGATGGGGTCACTCGGGGCTTTGCGCCAGATGTGGTAGCCGACAAGCTGGATCATGAACGGGTACCCGCCGGTCGCCGTAGTACGAGCGGCCCGCGGTGTTCGACATTGAGAGCCTAGGCGGCCCAGATGTGGCGTACACGCGCCGGTCGACGACCTGGGTGGTGTCGATTCGGCAACTGGGCGAGCACGAGCCGTTTACGTGAGGTAGCGCGCGTTTCGTCGCCGCGATTGAGGCCGTACCACTGCATGTCGCGGTCTAGCTGTCGCGCGGCTGAGTCACCTCAACCCGATGGAGCGGAGGCAAGTGATCCGGCACCTCATCCGTCCACCACGCATACTCCAGCCCAGTCAGCCATCCGTTACTTACCCAGATGAGTAGCTCGCCCACGGTGTTTCCACTCGCTTCGTGAACCAGTGCTTCAACTGGGGCCGGTCCGTCTCCGCAGCCGGACCTCGGGCTTTGTTCGTCCGTGCACAACTCCAACATCGTGACCGGGCCGCCGACGACGCAGAGGCCACGAGCTTGAATGACAAGTTCGTCGCGTCCGTCAAAATGGACCTGGGCAAGGATCCCCAGTAGAAGAGTTCTGACCTGCTGGTCGGTCGCGTGCGTTCTTTCCATCATCGCGTGAAAGCCGTCCCGATCTCTGTCGCTCAAGCCTCTGCTGGGCGAAGCGGTCTCCGCTCCTCTGCCTGCGTGAGCAACTGCGGGATCCGGGCGATGTCGTCTGCGCTGGCGAGACTGTTGTCGACGCTCACCAACGCCAGCAACTGAACCGGCAGCCCAGCCTCGGCAGCGGCCTCCATCTTGTGGTGCCCGTCGAGGAGGAAGTGGGTAAGACCCCAGTGCCCGTAGTAGTCCGTGGACATACCGTCCATCGCCGGCTGGCATACATCCAGGGTCGACAACGCAACGGCCGTCGGCGTGATGCCGCCCCGCAGGAGCTCCGCGTAGTGAGCTACACGCTTCCGGTCGTTCCATCCTGGGGAACCATCGGAACGACGAACTCAAAGAGGTGCGCATCGGACGAGACTCGTGTCTCGAAGGTCCGGTAGTAGAAGCTCCGCGGGTTCTCCGGCATCCCCCAGAACGGATCGATACCCCACGTGTCGACCTGCTCGTGCGTGAAGTAGTCTCGTTCGTCGTTGGGTGCGACCAGTTGCGGCCGCAGTTCAAGCAGAAGCGGCAAGTAGTCTCCGCGGGGAAGCAACGGGCTGAACGCTTCGATGACCTGATCGCTCACGCTGGAGAGCGGCCTTCCCAGCATGCTCAGTCGCTCCTGCTCGGCGGAGAACGTGTCGTTTGCGCCTTCCTTCCTCTGAAACAGGAAAGGACAGCTGCCACACCACAGCGATAGCTCGAAAGCCGGCTTGCCCTTCAGGAACAGGAGACGCGCCGAGAACGGCTTCGCTGGGTCTGCCTTTCCAAAACGCAACGCACTCTTGGACTCACGAACACCGAGCCGACGCCGGGGCATTTCAGTCAGCAACATGGAACGAGCCTACGGGCGCGGCACGTCGCGGAAGGAGCCGTTCGAGACAGGAAAGGCGACGAGGCATGCTGGTGTGCGACGATTCGAGCATGGGCCGATTCCGCGTCCTGCTGGCAGCGGGCGTGCTTGCCGCCGCAACCATCGGGCTCACTGGCCTGCGCCGTGCCGATTCCGGATGATGCGCTGGCTCGTGCCTGGCAGAGCGAGCCGGGGCCGGAAGGCCAGCGCGCGGTCCTCGTCGTGACAGCGACGGAACCTTCCGAGCGTGCGAAGTGCCGTCGGTGCTGGAGACGTGGCTTGCCACCACGGCCAACTCGAACGTGCGAGTCGACTTCAGCGACGGTACCCGGACTTCGACGCCGAGAACCGCGACCCACTAGGCACGCAACCGCACGTCGCATTCAGCAACTGGCTGGACGTAGGTGAGGACTTCGGCGGGGTGAGCCTTTTCAACTATCTCGGCGACCCGGATAACTATGACCGGTTCTCGTTCCGGCCCTCCGCGCCGGCAACCTGCTCTCCAGCCTGACCGGGCGCGGCGACGACCTTCAGTGACCATGACAGGGCCTCAGCTATTGTGTTCGACGAACCCGCCCAAGGCGCATCTACCCGGTAAGGGTGCGTCCTACCCGCAGTCGGCGAGGGTGGCTGCCCGTTCGAGCCGGGCCGGGTCCGGCGGACCGAATCGAAAGCGTCCCAGTCAGGCGTGCCATCCGGACCGCGGGTCGGGGTGCCGTTTGTTGATTCCCAATTGCAGCTTCCGAGACCACCGAAAACAAGTTGGCCCCGCGTGAAGTTGTATGCCTTACCTGCGGCCGGTTCTTGGTACTCGGGATGACTGCGGTCGAGAGCGAAATCGACCACGAACACCAGCCGACCTGGATGGAGTTGGAAATCCAAGACATAGCTCTCCTCCAGCAGGAAGTTGGCCAGGGTGCGATGCTCTCTGACGCGGTCGTCGAATCCATTTCAGGCTCTTTTCAGATTGTCGATGAACAGCGCATCACCGGCACGCGTAGAAGTGTGAGCGCTACTTTGCTTTGTCGCTCTCGCGGATGAACTTGTGTTCACTACTCGGGCTGTCAGGATCACCGGAGTACGTAACGAGGACCGTACGAAAGTTGTCCCATTTCGAACTGAAGTGGAATCCGCTACTGGCGATCTGTATATCGACGATTGGGCCTTGAAATTCTCTTAGGTACCACTTACCTTGCCCCGTTGGCGGGTACCCGCCAGGGATATCACGGATCGAAGCAGTTCCATCCTCGCGGAAGACAGCAACCCCTGGTCCACCGCTCGCATCTATCCAGGTCCCAACGACATCAGACCGCGAGAGTTCGACCGGGAGGTTCACGCGGACGTAGTAGGCCACGCCTAGACCGAGGAGGATGAAGACCACGATCCCGATGGTCCAGCCGATCGTCGAACGTCGGCGGCGATTTCCTTCCTGCATCACTCTGGCACCACCTCCGTCCACCGGATGTCCTGCCGGACTGGGAGGAACAATCCGTGCTCGAGCATCATGATGTCAAGCCCTCCTTCCAAGCTGATCCCCGTTCCCGGGACTCGCGTCGCGGACTCGCTGGTTGTTTCATTCCACGCATGAATTGAGACGATCGGTCGATTTTCACTATCGCGACCGGTGACCCGATATTCGTAGCTGAAGGTCCCGATGAAGGTCTCCGCCAAGTTTCCAACAGCTCCCTGGCTGCCAGCGACGACAATATCCCCCATAAAGTCTCCCACGGTCGCATGGGATGTCGAGGTGCCCGAGAGGTTCCCCCCTTTGACCTGCTCAGCGATCAAAGCCTCGACGTGTTTGACTCGATCACCTTGGATGAATTCCTTTCCAAAGGCAGAGTCGGGACCGAACGTGTAGCGGCGCGGCCCTTTTCCAGTGATAAACGCCGCCAGTAAAAGCCACGTCATCTGATTCGCCTGCGTTCGCTGGTCTGGGTTCTTGGTCTTGCTTTGCTGCGGTGACGATGCAGAATCGTTGTTGCCGGGCGGCGGCGGGGTGTAATCGGAGCTCGATTCGCCTTCAGCGGAAGGGCCGCCTCCGTCTGCTACTACGCCAGCGCCATTTCCTGCTGCACTGCCCGACGACTTAACACAGTTGGTGTGGAAGTCGAGCGAGTCAGAACCCTTGTTGTAACAGTCCCCGCTCGGATCGCTTGCGCTGATGGGGTTGTTGGCAGAGTAACTGTAGCCGTTGTTCTGTTGCGGGTTCTCCGCCGAGAACACCGCATCCACCGATACGAAGTGGCCGAGCACAGGGTCGTATCCACGCGCTCCGAGCTGAGTCAGCCCGTCAAACGAGTCGACTGGCTTGTTGAGGTACCCGTTGCCGCTGGACCACGCCGGAACTGCGCCTCGTGCGTTCCCGAACGGGTCGACGTACCTACGGGTCACCGCACCGCTCGTGACGTTGATCTCCGCGTAGACCGTATTATTCGCGTCCGTGAGCGTGTAGTAGAGCACGGACCCTGCCACGCCAGCCTTCGTCACACGTTCCGCAGTCACGGATCCGGCAACCATGTAGTCGCGGACCGCGGAAGCAACCGTTGCCCCTGCTGCAACGTGCAGCTGGGTCTCACCGATGAAAAGTGTCGACCCGTTCGTCGGATCCGTTTGGAGGAGCAAGGACCCATCGGCCGAGTAGACATTCGACTGGGTCTTGGCATTCGCCACGACGGTCGCGAGCTTGCCTTGCGGCGACCACGTCAGCGTCTGCCCCGGGCGAACGGTGGTGTTCCCCGCCGCGTCGTACCCGTACGAGCCCGTCCCGGTCGCTCCACCCGTCTTGGTAACCGAGGTAACAGCGTGCGGATGAGCACTGCCGGCCGCGGGGTACGTGTACGTGCTGGTGGTCGTCGCACCCCCGGAGACGGTGGGGTGCGCGACCGTCTTTGTCCGGTTCCCGGTGATGTCATCGACGCCGTAACTGGTCCAGTAAGGTGCCCCACCACCGAGCGCGACAGTTGCCGCCGGGGCTGTCGAACTGCACGTGTTGTTCGCCGGTGTCCACGCCTCGGTGAGGTTTTCGAGGTAGTCGTAGACGAAGCACTGCGTGTCGGTGCTGGAGACGCCCACGTTCTTCAACGATGTGACATTGCCTGCAGCGTTCCTCGTGTAAGTGAGGGTTGCCGGCTTGGTGAAGGTGCCGTTGTTGTTCTCGGTCTCGGTCTTGCTGACGAGTGCGCCGGTGGCCGCATCGTACGAGGAGCCGCTGATGACCTCCATATACAGTCCGCGGTCGATCTGTGCGACCTGGCCGATGGAGGAGTAGAGAACGGATCCGTAGTCGTCTGTCCCGAATGTGTCGTAGGGGCGTCCGTTGGCGTCGTAGCTATACCCGATTCGTTCCGCGGCGAGGCCGCCCATCGCCGGGATGGCGCGGGTCTTCAGCGTCTCGTCGCGGTTGTACGTCATCGCGTAGGCGTAGCTGGTGTTCGCGAACGCGGGCGCGCCTGCGGGGATGCTGATGGTCTCGCCGGTCGGCTGATACGCGCTGTCGTAGCCCGTGATGGCGTCGGTGTAGGCAGCCCCTGGCGCGCTGGGGGTCGAACCTTGGTAGCTGATCGACGAGGCGAGCTGGCCCTTGGCACCAGTGACGGTGTCATAGGTCCACTTGGAGAGCAGTGGGCCTGCCGTCGATCCGGAGTAGACCGCCGTCTTCCGGTTGAGGGTGTCGTAGGTGTACGCAAGGGTCTGCCCGCGGCCATCTGTGCTGGTCAGGACGTCACCGGCGAGGTCGTAGGTGCTGCTCGAGGACCCGGTGTCAGGATCCGTCGCCGCGACCTGGTGGCCGAGGAGGTCGTAGGTCCAGGTCCAGCTGTTGTGCGACTGGTCCTGCATGGAGGCGAGGTTGCCCCTGTTGTCGTAGCCGTAGGTGGTCGTGATTGTCGGCGCCGAGCCCGAGATAGCGGCAGCCTGGTACTGCACGAGCCGCGTCTTCTGGCCGAGCGAGTTCGTGAACGTTGATGTCGGCGTCCCGCCCGCCGGGGGTGTGACGTTGGTCTGGTCGGTGTACGGGTACGCCGTGGTGGTGCGGAACCTCTCCGCGCCGACGGAACGTGTGATCACCGCCGTCACCCGACCGGCGCCGTCGAACGTGGTGGCGGTGGTGGAGGGGATGTTGCCGGCGCTGGCGGGAACGAACAGCTTCGACGAGGGCGAGACGGACAGCGTCCAGTACGGGTTGTAAACGAGGTTTGCCTGGCCGAGCGAGTCGTACCCGTGCTCAGTGATGACAGCGCCGCTGCCTGCAGCGTTCTCCTGCGACTGAAGCAGCTGGCCCAGCCCGTCGTAGATGTCATAGGAGGTGACCTTGGTCGTCGCCTTCAGGGAGGTGGTCGCGATCGATGACTGCACCGTCTGCGACAGGGAGTACGTGTAGGCCGTGTTCGGGTCTGCGGCGTGTGTCGCCTGGTCGTTGCCGGGCAGCCAGACCGCGGTCCGCCGGCCCAGCGCATCATAGGTCGCAGTTGTGACTTTCGCGTTCTGATCCGACACGGAGGTGATGGCGCCCCACGCCGGGTTGAACTTCGTTGTGGTGGCCCACGCCACCGGAGCGGTCGCGTTCGTCACCGTCTGAGCCGTCAACGAGCCCGGCTCTGCGGCACCCGCTGCGGGCGTGTATGCGGTGACGGTTTTATGGTCCTGGCCGTCGATCACCGTAAGCAGTCGGCCCATGCTGTCGTAGGTGTTCGTCGCCGTGCGCACGAATTGCGGCGTACCGGAGGCATAACCGGTCGCGACATCGGTTTCCGTCACGTCGCCGATCGTGGGCATGGCGCTCGTCGACGTCGCTCCGTCGTAGAGGGTCTGTGTCTCGGAGACCAGATCGGCAGGCAGGGACGGCGTCGCTGCGCACGTCGCGCTCACCGTGGTGACGTCCGTGGGAAGCCCGATCAGCCAAGCCGCTCGGTTGGGTGGCGTGTACGCGGTCGTCGTGCAGCTGGGTGTGGCCCCATCGCTGTGCTGCACGTCGACGGATACGGGGAAGCCGAACACGGTCTCGTGCGTGGTTGTGGTC
The DNA here is from genome assembly GCF_056755495.1 of Leifsonia sp. KNZ12-8B. NCBI lineage: Bacteria > Bacillati > Actinomycetota > Actinomycetes > Micrococcales > Microbacteriaceae > Leifsonia > Leifsonia sp. KNZ12-8B. The sequence continues at coordinate 40,423 of NZ_JBPGXM010000008.1, read as the reverse complement.
GTCGTGGTGGTCGTGTGATTGGCGCCGCTGCTTGTGGGCGTGGTCACCGAGACGACACCGTCACCGGTCAGATAGGCAGACCCGAACGGGTCGGTCGCGGTGGCAGACGGGGACACCCACGGCGTCGAGACCGTGTCGGAGATCACGGCCCCCGCCGCCCCGTTGAAGACCTTGGTGTCGTACACCTTGCCCGCGAACCAGAGCGAGTCCGCCACGGCCGAGGTGCCGGCGACCACGACGCTCTTCTGCCCGCCAGAAGCATTCGCACGGTCCTTATCGAGACCCTGATAGAAGGTGTAGTCGGTTCGCTTCTGCGTGGTTGGAGACGCCGGATCCCCGACCTTGACGGACACCGTATCGAAGCCGGCGAAGCGGGACCAGGTCCGTTCCTTGTCCGGGACGAGCGGCGATGTCTCATACCGCCACCCGGGCGTCCCATAGCTATAGCTGGTGACCTGGACATCGTCGTTCAACGTCTTGTTGACCGGGTCAGCGGCCACACTCGCCACCACGTACTTGTGGAACAGGTCCGTTCGCGGCTGGTTCTGCGGCGGAACCCAGGTCTGCGGGAAGCAGTAGGCATTGTTTGCCCACGGATTCGCTTCGATGGTCGGCGCCTGCTCAGGAGTGCACTGCGGGCTTGAGTACGTGACCGTCGTCATGCCACCAAGGCTGTTGCGGATACCTGTGAGCCGGTACTTGTTCAACGGAGCGAGCCCGTCCACCACCCAGACACGGTTCTGCTTCGTGCCGCCCAGGAAAACTGTTGGCGGTTCACTGACGGCCGTCGCTCCCGCGTATCCGGTGTGGTCGATCTTGGTCAGCCACAGGGAAGCGGCGCCACCGTCCTGAGGGTCGGGGAAGGAGTGCCCGAGTGTCCAGACGTCGACCTTCGTCGCGGTCCCGGCCGACCATGACGTAGTCGTCACGGTGTTCAGCATCGAGTTGGTCCAGAAAGTGGGCGACAGGAGGGTGGCACAGCTCCCGCTGGTGCAGTTCTGGTCGTAGGGGACGTCGGTGTAGTTCGCGGCGTGCGCTGGTGTCGTCGCGAATCCGGTTGTCGGCTCCGTGGTGCAGTTGGCGTGCGTGGTGTCGTTGCATCGACCGTAGGCGTCGTACCCGAAGCTGACAGTGGCGGACGCCGCCTTGGCGACAGCGACGTTCGCCGCGGTCATGCCGTAGTCGATGTGGTCGAGCTCTCCTCCGCGTACGTACATGGTGGCCGTCGTCCCGGAGCGCGAGTAGATGTTGTTCTGCGCGTTGTAGTAGAAGACCTCGGCGTTGTCATGGACGTCGATCACCTCGTCGAGGTTCCATCGCCAGCCCTGCATGCACCAATCGCTGTCGTGGCACGGCTCGCCCGGATCATTGCCGAAGACTGGCACCGTCCACGCCGACTGCGACGCAGAACGCGACCCGAAGAAGTAGCGCGTGCCGTTGGTGGTCGTGACCACCCAGCAGTCGCTGTCGTAGGTGCCGTTGGAGGTGCAGTTCGGGGAGCCGGCGACATGCTGAATGCGGGTTCCGTCGTCGGACTGAAGGCGCCACTCCCCCGACGTGCCGATCTGGATGAGCTGGCCGGCGTGACCGCCGAGGGAGAGTGTGGCGTTGTCCGCCTTCCAGCAGAGGTCACCGGATCCTGCGATCGGTCCGGTGGCGCCGTTGTCGACGGCGCACGGCACGTAGTTGCGCTCGATGAAGCCGCCGCCGCCGAGACTCCAGCCCTCGCCGATGGATGAGGTCTGGTTGTTCGTGGAGGACGTCTCACCGTCGACCGACTGCGAGTCGTAGTTGAGCGACAGCGACGGCTGCGGACCCGCCGACGCCGGCGGCGTCCGCAGCGGATACGACCACGAGAAGTCACCGGTCTGCGCAGAGACATCCCACATGGTCGACGCGTTCAGCGGCGTCGCGGCGAAATCGCCCGTTCCGGTGGACGAGGTCGGCGTGGCGGTCGCGACCAGCAACATGGCCTTCGTGGAGACCGTCGGGGTCACCACGGTCTCTCCGGGCTGAATGGACGATGAGACCGCCGTAGCCTTCTTGGAGACGTCCGCTGCCGTATTCGTCGCCGCCGAAGGCGCCTGCACCCACCGGATGCGTGACGCGTAGTCGGCGCCATAGACCTGATCGAGCACCTTGGTGGGGACCTTGACCGCTAAGGGAGACGTCACGCTGCTCTTGTCGGTCCGGACGATGGAGAGCACGAGCCCGTGAAGGCCATGCTTCTTCAAGCCCGCGGCGTTCAGCACCGACACAGCAACTGAAGAGGCGGCGTCATGCGACTTCGCCTTTGTGGCACTCGTCGCCGCGCGTGCGACGCTGATCCCGGTGTCACCTACCGGCACCCAGGCGCCGAAGCGGCTCGCCTTTTTTGTGGCCTTCGATGAGGCACCGGAGAGCGGAAGCTCGGTCTTGTATGTTCCGGTGTGCAGTGATCCGGCGGACGGTGTTTCTGATCTAAGAGTCTTCGGACTCGAAGCCACATCGGTAGAACTGGCACCAGGGACGGGCGTTCCAAGGTCAGGGGCGGGTTTCGACCATGCCTGCGCCGGCGCAGCGAGACCCGTCACGCTCAGCGTCGCGATGACAGCGACGGCCAGGGCTGCCAGCATCGTCCTTCGACGACCGGAGGAGGAATGATGAGGCACGGTAGGACCTTTCATGAGGTTGCGACCCGGTCGGTACTGGCTAGATCGGTCGCTGCTGAGAGAAATACTTCAACTGGGCGGCGGTGATGACCCCGGGAAGCGCGACTGGATCGTCGAGTTCACCTTTCCATCCGGCAGCCACCTGGCCCGTAGCGGCGGAGATGGCTCCGAGGATCAGCGGGCTGGTGACACCGGGATCAGCAGCATCGTCCGTGAATTGCACAGCGGCGACAGGCGAGATGCTGTCGTTGATCAGCAGCCGAACCTGTTTGTTCGCGACGTCCCACACCCCGGTCAGCAAGGTCCAGTTCGTCGTGCTGAGGACGCTGCTCCCGTCAGGTTTCGGTTTCAGTGTCGCGCATGCCTGCGTCTTGGACCCGGGGGTCTGACTGTGCACGCAGAAGCTCGGGATACCCGCGTTCACGGAGAGAATCGACGCCCACGACGACACGGCGCTGCGCTGCGAGAGGGCTGCGTAGGAGCCGGTCACGGTAGAGGGCTTGACCCACACTGACATGGTCATCGATCCCGCGGAGGTTGCGTTCGAGCTAAGCCGAAGCGGCGAAGTCATCGATGGCACGCCACCGGCCGCTCCCGTGTAGTTGAGCGCGTAGCCGTTGCCCGTGCTGAGGGGGGTGGGATCGACAACCGGCGTCGCATCCGTCCCGGCCGTAAGCGCGACCGGTCCCGGCTGGTTCTCGTCGGCAAAGGTAGTGGGAAGAGGCCCGTTCGGGTCATAAGACGAGTTCGGGCCATTGAGGTACCACGCATGACCGGACGAATCGAACGAAAGTGTGCGGTCGGGCGCGAAGCTCCCGCTTCCCTTACTGGGAAGGAAGGTCCCGTCTTGCTGAAGGACGCCTCCAACTTGTCCAGAGGCGTCGTAGGGGGCTGCCCCTACACTCATCGTTGCGTCGAGCACCGGGACGTTGACGGTCGTGCTGTTGCACGCGAAGCCCCACACCGTCCCGTCGGAGTTCACAATCTGAGGCCGGTTCGCGCAGGGGATGGTCACGTTGTAATCAAATGCATCCCTACCCGCGTCAGGGACTGGTCCGGGATCGCCGCCCAGCTTCGACCAATAGATAAAGCCCGCGACCTGCGAGTTCGCGCTCTTCAAGGCTAGTGAAACCTGATCGACCGTTCCGATGATCGCATCGGTCGGGAACGTCACATTGATCGTCGCGGACGGCGGCTTCGTGTACACCCTGAAGTAGCAGTCGATCGAGTGCGGTCCGGCCAGAATTCCATCGGTTGGCACGACATACCACTTGTAGAGGTGACCATGAGTCACCCCTGTCGTGCCGGGATCCCAGTTCCAATTGAAGACGCTCCCCGAAGCACCATTCGGTGAGGTGTACGAGGCAACCGCTACGGGCGTACCGCTCTGCATGTCATTGACGTAGAACACGCCATGAAGCGCCTGAGCGGCTGTGGGCACATCCGCATCCGCAAGCGTCGCTGCCATCGGAATCTTCTGACCGCCAACGGTAGTGATGATGGTGGGGTTCTGCGCCGTTCCGCACGATTTCGAACCAACCGGGCTGGCGTAGGCGAACTTCAGGTTCGTGGGCACGGCCGGAGGCGTGTCGTACGTCGTCACGAGGGTCGCGTTCCACTGGTAGTGCTTCCGCGTCAGCGAGTTACCCTCGTCGGCTACGCGGAGACCCAACGTCAGCGATCCAAGCGAATGGCTCGCAGCGTAAGCCGTCCCCTGCGTGACATCCCATCCCACAGTCGCCGGGTTCGGCGCGCACGGCCCACCGTTCGCGTTGCCCTGCTGGTCGAGAAGCTGCGCCCACGCCGGCACTTCGTGATTCCAACTGAAACCTGTAGCAGTCGAGTCATACCTCCACGCCTGCACGAGGGTCGTGTCGCAACTGTTCGCGTATGTCTGCAGCATCCCAAGATGGGACGAGTTGATCGTCCGGCCAGCGAGATTCGACGTGTTGAACTGGAAGAACGCGCGAGAAAGATAAGCGACACCGTTCTGGATGCCGTAGCCCACGCTGTCTTCCGGCGGATCGAAGTACGACTGATCGGGAAACGCCCGGTCGTCGTACCAGTCGGCCATCAGGTAGGCGTTGTTGGTGGACCAATCCGGATCCACGTACAGCGGGTATTGAACCTCGGGTGACGACGCGACGCTTCCCACATCCAGCGACACAGTGTCACTCGAGGGAGTCGTGTACTTCAGCGCTTTGGGCTCGGCTGCCCCCGCTGTATCGAAAGCCGCACCGTCCGCCGATGAATCCCACCACAGCGGCGTCCCCGAGCCGATAACCGCGCCGCTCGGAGTTGTCGCCTCCACCGTCTTCGTCTCGGTATCGATGGACGTCCTCGCGCCGTCGAGTTGGAACTCCAACGACTTCAACTCAGGGTTCGCCTGAGCCGCTGGCGTCTTCACGACCAAGACCTCGGCCATGCCGACCTCGGTTGCGGACAGCTTCAGATCAACGTCAGGCAGCACGTTCGAGTAGGTCGCCGTCGATCCCTCCACCCTGGGTGTGGGAAGCGTGCCGTAGGGCCAGGACTCCGTCATGTACGTGCCGTCCGACGAGCGCACTCGAGCGATCTCTGTGCCGCCGCCAGTCGAGAACTGCACCGGAGCTGCCGCAGCCACGGGGCTGACCCAGCCCTCTTCATCACGAGCGAGAGTGGTGTCTTCAGCGACCCACTCGCCGTTCTGCTTGACCCGAGCCGGGACGATGCTCGCCTCCGAGGTGAACCCGCCGTTGGGATGAGCTGTCACCAACATCGTCGGCGACGTCTCACCGTCAACAATCACGTCGTGTCCGAAGGTCTGCGCGATAGCCCGCGCAGCGTCCGCGGTCGAAGCCAAAGTCGCGTCCACCGGCTGCGAAGTATCCGGTGCGTCAGCGCCGGCCGGTGGAGCGACACTCACCACCCCGAGGACCAGAACAGCAGCAAGCGAAAGCCCGATAACATTCCGCAAAGCACGAACCCCCCGCGTTCTCTACGGTCCCCCGTGGTCCGCGGGTCACAAGCTATAGCGCCGAAGTGATTATTTGAAAACACAAAGAAAGTCAACTTCCGCGTGATCTAGGGGTCGCGGCCCCCACAACTGGGGGCGCTAGCGGCGCTTCAGAATTTGTGCTGGTTGTGTTGAGTGCCAGCCTGCCCGAAAACCGAACACCACGGCTCCATCCGCCGCATCTGCGTCAGGGGATAGGTACTCACAGCGGCCTTTCTGGAGCAGAAAGACAGAAAAACGGCTCCGCAACCGCGGAGCCGTTTCCTTCAGCCGGAGATCTCAGATCGACTTTGCGGCGACCTAAGATGGCCCCGATGGCGGAGACGGAGGGATTTGAACCCTCGGTCCCCTATCGGGGACTCCACCTTAGCAGGGTGGTGCACTAGGCCTGACTATGCGACGTCTCCAGCGCGTCCAGTGGACGCACGTCAGCCATCATAACGGACGAATCCGTCGCCTCCCGACACGGGGCTCTCAGGCTCCGACGAGCGTGGGGTCGAACGATGTGGTGAACAGGCTCGACATGACCGACACCGTCCAGGCGATGCTGACGACGACGCTCACCACGTAGACGACCGCCGTCACCACGATCGGCGCAACGGCGCTGCGGCTCGTCACCTTCCGGAGCACCACCGCGCGGCCGATCGTGTAGACGAGGCCGCCGAGGAACGACCATGCCCAGTGGAAGGGGCGCTCCACGCCGCGGGCGGTCAGCGCGCGGTGGTCCAGCCACGCGCAGACGATCGCCGCCGCCGACACGGCCACCGACGCGAACTGCACCACGAAGAACATCGGGCCGCCGAACAGCGCGAGAGGATCGCCCACGAGGGTCCCGGAGGAGGTCGGCCGCAGTGCCACATGCGGCTGGACCAGCGGCAGCAGCAGCACCGACACCAGCGGCAGCAGGGCCACCAGCCACACCCACACCGTCTGCACCGGGGTCTCGGGATTCAGCGGCCGGCGCGGCAGGGTGCGGGCGACGTGCGGGGTCCACGCGGCGCCATCCCACCAGCGCAGCGGGGCCGCGCGCCACGGGTCGGCGTACCATCCCGCCACGACCGCCGACCCCGGCCCCGGCGCGACCGCTCCCGGCCCGACACCTCCCTGCGCGACCGCCTGTCCCGACTCGAATGCCGCCCCGGGCGAGACCTGACTCATCGCTCCCCTTCCGTCCTCTGCACCTTACCCGCCGGGCGCCGCGGGAGACGCGCGAACGCCCTGGGCCGGTCGGGCCCAGGGCGTCCGTGCTGCGGCAGGGTCAGACCCGGCGGCGGCGCAGTCTCGTGATCACGAGGGCGGCGGCACCCGCAAGGAGCAGCGCCGCTGCGGCACCGCCGGCGATCATCGCGGACGCGGTGTTCGAACCGGTGGTCGCGAGGTCGGCCGCGGTGCCCGCAGCAGCCTCCAGGACCACACCGGTCACGGCCGTCCGCAGCTCCCCATCGGCCGACAGACCGTTGATCTGCAGCGTGTGCGCCCCGGCCGGAGTGCTCGCCGGGATCGCGTAGGTCGCCGCGAAGTCGCCGTTCTTGTCCACGGTCGGCTGGCCCAGCAGGACCGGGGTGCTGAACAGCCACAGGTCGGCCGTCGAACCCGGCTTGAAGCCGTCGCCGGAGACGTGGACCGATCCGCCGCGCTGGATCACGATGCGGCCCGCGGCGTCGGTCCGCACACCGTCCTCGTCCTCTGCGCTGATGCTGATCGAGTAGCCGTCGCCCTGGATGGTGAGCACGCCGTCTGCGATGGTGACAGCCACGGTGACGAGCTTCCCGTCGATGTACATCCGGGTCTGTCCCGGCTCGAGTTCGGGCAGCGCCTGACCCCCGTCGCCGCTCACCGTCACGGGCGAGACCGTCGCCCGGACGGTCCGCACCGCGGTGGCCGCGCCCGCACCCGCGGCGTTGACCGCTCGCATGGTGAAGGCGTGGTCCGTCCCGTTGTCCAGGCCGCCGATGACCAGCGGGCTGACCCCCGCGTCGACCGGCGTCCAGGTCTTTCCGCCGTCGAGCGAGTACTCGTAGCCGGTGATGGGCGCCCCGCCGTCGTTCGCCGGCGGAGTGAACGCGATCGTGATGGTGTGGTTGCCGGAGGTCACCGACGTGACGGTGACCTCCGTGGCGGTGGTGCGGGCCGTGGTCGATGCCGGGTCGCTCGCGGCGCCGGGTCCTGCCGCGTTGATCGCGCTCACGCGGAACGCGGTCACGGCGCCGTTGACGATGCCGTCGGCGGTGTACTGCGTCTCCGTCGAACCGGTGTCCGCGATCACGACGGCCCAGGTGCGGCCGCCGTCGGTCGACTTCTCGACGCGGTAGCCGCTGACCTTCGCACCGCCGTCGCCGGCCGGGGCGTTCCAGGTCAGGACGGCCTGGTGGTCGCCCGGCCGGGCGGTGAGCCCGGTCGGCGCTCCCGGCGCGGTGCGCGGGGTGGTGGAGGCTGTGTCGCTCGCCGCGCCGGCCCCGCCCGCGGTGATGGCGCTGACCCGGAACCGGGCCTCGGTGCCGTTCTGCAGCCCGGTCACCGTCTGCGCGGTGGCGGTCGTGCCGGTGTCCGCCACGGCCACGGTCCAGGTCTGGCCGCCGTCCGTCGACGTCTCGATCCGGTACCCGGTGAGCGCGGCGCCGGCGGTCCAGTCGGGTGCGTTCCAGGAGAGGTTCGCGGTGCCGTCGCCCGGCTCGGCCCGCAGGCCGGTCGGGGCGTGCGCGACGCCGGCCGTGGGGACGGTGATCGTGATGTCGAGCTGCTGCTGGGCCTGCTTGCCGTCGGCCGACACGCTCAGCGTGAACGAGTCTGCGGCGCTGACGAGCACACGGTCGATCGCCGCCGCGTCCGGGACGAAGCGGTAGGCGCCCGTGGCCGAGTTCAGGTACAGCGTGCCGTGAGCGCCGGCCCGGGCCACGTCGAAGCCCGCGACCGTCGTGCTGGCCGCACCTCCGGCGATCCCGTAGACGAGCCCGGTGCTGTCGGGGTCGGTGCCGGCCAGGGTGCCGTTCTGCTCCGCGAAGACCTCGGGCGCGGCCTCGGTGTTGGTGTAAGCGAGAGCGGAGGGTGCCGCGAGCGTCGGCGCGTCGTCGACCGGCTCGATCGCGACGCCCGGCTGCGTGCCGGCCGCGGTCTTGCCGGTGTTGTCCTTCACGCTCACGGTCACCGTCTGCGGCTCGGTCGGCGGGTTGTCCGAGGTGCTGGTGTAGAGCAGACGCCGGGCGATCTCCTGCGCGGCGGCGTCGTTCGCCTTCGTGCCGTACACCCGCACGTTGTCGATGAACAGGGACGCGCCGGCGGCCTGGCCGCAGGTGGCGTCGAAGGTGCCCGCGATGAACACGAAGCGGTAGTTGCCGTTCTTGGGGATCGTCGCGTTGACCGTCGCCCATTGCGTGTCGCCGACGTCGCTGCCGGTGGCGTCGAGGACCGGTGTCCGGGAGCCGTCGTCCGCGTTGAGCACGTAACCGACCACGTCGTACGCGTCGGCCCCGTGGAAGGCGCGCCAGTCGAAGTAGATCTGGTCGCCCTGGGAGGCGGGGAACGGGTCGCTGTACACGGCCGGACCGTGCACGACGTCGCAGCCCTGCAGGGTCCGCATGCCGGTCGAGGAGAGCGAGAGGCTCCACCTGCCGTCGGTGAACTGGCTGCTGTCGCGCTGCACCGAGAGCGTGCCGAGGGTCAGCGGGACGTTGTTGTCCTGATTCGCCGGGCCGGCCGGATAGGTCCCCGGTTCGAACGCGGGGTAGCCCGCGATCGGGGTGACGCCCAGGTCGATCTGCTGCGTGACGGGCGTCCAGCCGACGATGCCGTCCTCGAAGCTCGAATTCGAGAACGGGCTCGTGAAGTTCACGCGGAGGTGCCCGTTGCTGCCGTCGATCTTCTCGTCCACCGATCCGATGACGTCGGCGCTCGTGCCGTTGCCGCGGTAGGCGATGCCGTCGACGATCGAGATGGTTCCGAGGGTCGTGGCCGGAGCGGCGTCGCTCTGCAGCGACAGCAGCGCCGAGGCGGGGTCGCCGTTGATCTGGAAGTCGATGTAGCCGCCGCCGTAGAGGGTGGGGCTGCCCGTGTCGCTCGTGATCGTCACGTTCTGGCCGATCGGCACGGGCGCGCCCTGCTCGGTGTAGGGGATCGGCGAGCCGGAGCCGCCGACGACCGGAGCGGCGCTCGCGGCGAGCGGCCAGGCCGAGGTCAGCAGCGCGGCGGCGCCGATGGCGGCGAGCAGGCGCCGGCCGAGGCGGGGGCGCCCGGCGGATCGGGCCCGCGTGCGGGCAGGGTCGGGCAGGGCAGGGCTGGGCATCATCGCGACCTCGGGCGGGGTTCGGGTTCGGGTTTCGGGTAGTGAGAAGCCGCCACCTCGCGGCGCGCTCGAGCTGCGTCGACTGCGACAGGTGCGGCAGGTTCCCGCTCTGACGTTATCGATACCCGAGGTTCGGTGTATGCCCCACGTTCGGGCCAGCGAACATCGACCGTCCGCGCACTCCGCCTCGCTACCCGCCGAGCTCGCCCGTCAACCGGCCGTGGAACATCCGGCTGTGCTCGTTGAGGCCGATCAGCTCGACCGACGCCCCGTGCGCCGCGTACTTCGTCTCGACCGCGTCGAGGGCGGCGACGCTGGAGGCGTCCCACACGTGCGAGCCGCTGAGGTCGATGACCACGCGGTCGGGATCGTCGACGTACGAGAACTGCTCCGCGAGGTCGTTGCTCGACGCGAAGAACAGCGGGCCGTGGACGCGGTAGTGCGCGACCGCGCCGTCCGCGGAGAGCGTGCGCGACACCTCCACCACATGCGTGATGCGGCGCGCGAACAGCACCAGCGCGAGCAGCACGCCGACGCCCACCCCGGTCGCCAGGTTGCCCGTCGCCACGACGACCGCCACGGTCACGAGCATCACCAGCGTCTCCGGCACCGGCATCCGCCGCAGCGTGGAGGGGCGCACGCTGTGCCAATCGACCGTGCGGAGGGCGACGATCATCATCACCGCCGCCAGCGCCGCCATCGGGATCGCCGCCATCACGGGCGACAGCACGGCGACGAGCAGCAGCAGGAACAGGCCGGCGACCAGCGTGGAGATGCGGGTCCTGGCGCGGCCGAGCTGCACGTTCACGACCGTCTGGCCGATCATCGCGCAGCCGGCGACGCCGCCCCATGCGCCGGCGAGGAGGTTGGCGACGCCGAGGCCCCACGACTCCCTTCCCTTGGCCGAGCGGCTGTCGGTGAGGTCGTCGACGAGCTTGGCGGTCAGGAGGCTCTCGAGCAGCCCGACGATCGCCGCCGCGAACGCCGTGGGCGCGACGATCTGGAGCGTCTGGAGGTCGAACGGCACCGTCCACGGCGTCAGGCCGGGCAGCCCGCCGCTGACGGAGCCCTCGTCCCCGACGGTCGGAACATCCATCCCGAAGAAGAAGGCGGCGGCCGTCACGACCACGATCGCGACCAGCGGCGCCGGACCCGCCTTCGTGAACCGCGGCAGCACCAGGACGATCACGATGGTCGCCGCGAACAGCGGGTACACCTGCCACGGCACGTCGATGACGTGCGACACCTGGGCGACGAAGATGAGGACGCCCAGCGCGTTGACGAAGCCGACCATCACCGAGCGCGGGATGTACCGCACCAGCCGCGCGAGCCCCGCGACCCCGAACACGATCTGGATGAGCCCGGTCAGCAGCACCGTCGGCAGCACGTACCCGGTCCCGTGCGCCTGCACCATCGGCGCCAGCACGAGCGCGACCGAGCCGGCCGCGGCCGACACCATCGCCGGCCTCCCGCCGAGGAACGACATCGCGACCGCGAGCACGACCGACGAGATCAACGCGACATCCGGCCCGACGCCCGAGATGAGCGAGAACGAGATCACCTCGGGGATGAGCGCGAGGGTCGTCACCAGCCCGGCGAGCACCTCCGTCGTCAGCATCCGCGGGCGGCGCAGCACGGCGAGCGCCGGCACCTGCCCGTTCGGGAGGCGGAGGTCGGTGGACGGCGGCGCGGAGGGGGCGACGGGCATGGGAGGGTGCGCCGGACGGCCGCGGAGACCGCGCGGCAGTCCTTTCGGCAGCGGGGGGAGGGTGTCTACGTTACCGGGATGGCGTCCCGCACCCGGTTCGGCACCCCCGGATCAGCCCTCGCGCATTCGGCGCACGAACCAGACGGTGCCGCATATCACCGCCGTGGCGAAGCCGACCGTCACCGCGACCAGGCTCCCGACCAGTAGAAGGTCCTCCCACCACAGCGTGTACCCCGCCGTGCCCGTCGCATCCGCGTACACCCCGCGCTCGCCCAGCGTGAACCACAGCCACACGAGCGCCACGACACCGAGCAGGGAGAGGGTCAGTCCGGCGAGCGCGGCGACGGCGAGCCACCTGGTCAATTGCACTGCCTTCTGATCAGGGTCCAGTAGTCGTACGCCGGTCGGCCCAGGTCGAGGTTCCAGCTGACCTTGTTCGGCGCCCGGAATCGGACGAAGTCGAAGTGGCAGTAGAACTGGTCGCGCATCGAGGGGTGTTCTCACGGTTGCCGGGAGTCTTGGCCACGACCTCATCCCACCCGGCCCAGCGAGCTGCCACGCCCGCGCTGGCCCACGGGTTGGCCTGTGCCCACCACGTGGGATACACGCGAAGCGTGCTGCCGCTCCATGCTGTCCGGTCGATGAGCGCGATGCCGAGCCACGGGTCTGCGACCACGGGATACGCGACATCGGCGCCGCTGTGGTCGACGACCTGGACGAGAGTGTCCCCCTCGATCTCGTACCTGGTGCCGACGTCTTTCCCGTCGGCGTCCGTGGCCCATGGCGCCGCGACGCCGCCGATGAATCGGCCATCGGCGTCGACGATCGCGACCCCGCCGCCCTCGAGGTCTTGCAGCGTCCCTCCCGCAGGCAGCTGGAGGTCGTACTCATACCTGCTGGGAGCCAGGGAGTCCTCGATGACCGTGGTGACCTGCACGCTCCCATCGTCTTTCACGATCGGGATCGTCGTCGAGCCGTTCTCGTTGTCGAACTGGACGATGCCCTCGGCAACCCGCTCCGCATCCGTCGCCGTGGCCGAGAAGGGAAGGTGGACGGCGACACTCTCCTCGCCGCCTTCTGCGCCCAGGGTGATGGCCGAACCAGGGTCGGCCGGGACGACGATGCCGACGCCGTTCACAGTGGCGCTGAGTGAAGCATCGTCGTCGTCCGCCTCCACAGGGGCGACGTTCGAGAGAAGCTCCCCGCCCGGCGTGCCGTCTGCGACCGCCGTAAGAGTCTCGATCACATCGCCGACCGGATCGTCGCCGTGCGCCGGCAGCGCCACGGCGCTCCCCAGCAGCATCCACGCCATGCTCGCCAGTAGGAGTGGTCTTCCGATCTTCATTCCATTCCCTTCGAAAGGATTGAAGATCAACCTAGTGAAATTTGTAATGTCTCACATGTCATCTTTAAGGGGGACCCGCCCCTCCACCAACTCCACCACCCGCCGCCGGTTCCGGATCACCGCGTCGAGCGTCGGGCCGCGGAACTCGTCGAGGCCGATCACGAGGGGGGCCGCCGGGGGCACGAGCGACAGGAAGGCCGGCCAGTCGAGTTCGCCGTCGCCGACCGCGACCTGGTCCTCGTTGGCGCCGGTGAGGGGGCCGTCCTTGAGGTGGACGGCCAGGATCTTCTGACCGAGCGCACGGATCGTCGCCGGAACGTCGACGCCGGCGATCGTCGCCCAGTACGGGTCGAACTCCACGCCGATGGAGGGGCCGACGCGGTCCATCAGGGCGAGGAGGGCGGGCCTGCCTCCCGCCGTCGCGCGGAGGTCGTCGTCGTGGTTGTGGAAGGCGACGCGCATCCCCAGCGGCGCCGCCAGCTCGGCCGCGCGTTCGAGGTCGTCGGCGATGCGCCCGACCGCGAGGCGCCCCTCGTCGCCCGGCTCGTGCCAGCGCTCGGCCGGGAACGACGGATGCATCACGAGGGTCGCGCCGGCCTCCGCCGCCGCCTCGATGGTCCGTGGGAGCTCGTCGCCGACCAGCTCGCCGTGCACGGTCGGCGTCGTGATGCCGGTGCGGGCGAGCGCGGGGGCGAGCTCCGGGAGGGTGCGGGAGACGTGGAACGGCTCGACGTGCTCGAACCCGGCCGCGGCGAGCGCGTCGATGACGGCGTCCCAGCCGCGCTCGGCGATCTCCTCCCGGACGCTCCACAGCTGGACGGATATCAACGGAGCGCTCATCGCTTCAGGCTAGCGGGAGGTGCGGGGACGATACCGGAGCAGCACCACGCCGTTGCCGAACCGGCGCTCGTCCAGCAGTTCGAGGTCGACCCGCGCCCCGACGGGCAGCCCCGGCTTGCCTCCGCCGACCGCGAGCGGATGGACGAACAGCTGCACCTCGTCGATCAGCCCGGCGGCGAAGGCCTGGGCGGCGAGGTCTGCGCCTCCGATGACGAGGTCGCGGTCGGCGGCCGCCTTCACCTCCGCGACTCGCGCGGGGTCGAACTCCCGCTCGATCCGGGTGTCGGCGGTGGAGGCGGCCGGGAGCGTCGTCGAGTAGACGATCTTGCTCGGCCCCCGCCACGCCGCCGAGAAGTCGGCGAACGCGGCCGACTGCGCGGCCAGTCCGGGATCGGTCTCCCAGACGGCCATGCTCTCGTACAGCCGCCGGCCGTAGAGGAGCGTCCCCGCGGACCGGATCAACGCCGTGTGCGTGGCGAACACCTCGTCGTCGAGAGGAAGCCAGGCGAAGTCACCCCGCTCGTCCTCGATGTAGCCGTCGACGCTCACGTTCGTCGGGTAGATCAGCCGGGCCATGCGGAACCTCCTGGTGTCGGCGGTGTCGGGCACCAGCTTGCCCGGCGACGGCGGTCCGCCACCAGTGCCCGGCGCGTCACCGCAGCAGCGCCGACACCGGCCGCACCCGCACCGGCGCGAGCCACGCCGACACGATGACGGCGGTGATGGATCCGGCGCAGATGATCGCCGCGAGCACCACGACCTGGAACCGCCCGGCCTCCAGGGGCGAGACGCCGCCGAAGATCGCACCGACGAAGGCGCCGGGCAGCGTGACGAGTCCCGTGGTCTTGGTCTGGTCGACGCTCGGGATGAGCGCCGAGTACACCGCCGACCGCGCCTGCTCGAGGGTCGACTGCCGAGGGGTCGCGCCGAGCGCCAGCCACCCCTCCACCTCGTCCCAGTGATCGTCGACCGCCTCGGTGAACCGGCGACCCGTCAGAGTCGCGATGCTCATCGCGTTGCCGATGACGATGCCCCCGATCGCGAGCGCGTACCGGGCGCTGAATTCGATCGCCCCGGTCACGAAGACGACGGCGAAGGTCACGACGACGCCGGTCGCCATCGCCGCCGCCATCATCGCCGCGTGATCGACGGACCAGCCGACCCGGCGCGTCGCCGTGGCGGCGGCGACGCCGAACATCACGAGCAGCGCGAGCGCGACCCAGACCGGGCTCGTGATGACGCCGGTGAGGATGACGCTGATGACGGCCAGCTGCGCCGCACCGCGCAGCACCGCCAGGAGGGGCGCCCAGCGATGCGGCACCCGGTACGCGGAGAGCACGGCCGTGGCGAGCAGGACGAGAAGAGCGACCCCGAGCAGCGTGGGCGCGAGCTCGCGGACGATGGTCACGGAATCGAGCCTACGACGGGCGGAGAGGGCGGAGCGGCCGGGTCGCTGCCGGGTCTTGCGCCCACGCGACCCGTACCGGAGGGTGGATGCATGGGGTTCCGGGGTCGTCTGTCGTCCGCTCTCACCGTCGCGGCCGTGTCGCTCGCCGTCGTCGTCGCTCTCCCGGCGGCACCGGCGTCGGCGGCGGTGCCCGCGCCGGATGCCGCCTCGGCCGTGGTCACCGTGCGTGTGGGCGGCGACCGGGCGACCGACACCGCGATCACCGGTCTCGCAGGCGTCGAGCTGGGCCTCTTCTCCGGGGCGGATGACGCGGCTCCGGTGCAGACCTGCGTCTCGGATGCCGACGGCGACTGCTCCTTCATCGTGACCGGCGGCCTGCTCGGCACCGCGCCGTGGGTGAAGGAGGTCGCGGCCCCCGCCGGCTGGTTCTCGAACGACGCGTTGCGCACGGGGCCCGGCAGCGGCAGCGGATCCGTGCAGAGTCCCTACCGCTTCCAGACGCCCGTGCTGGCGGCCGGGAGCACGTACCGTTCGACGTCCGACTTCATGGTCAGCTCCTCCAACTCGCTGCCGACCCGCTCCAACGGCGTGTGGCAGCAGTCGCGCGTGAACCCTGCGCTGCCCGCCGGCTGCGGGATGGATGTCGCCCTCGTCTTCGACCTCTCGGCATCCGTCGGCTCGGCGCTTCCGACCCTCATTTCGGCGGCCGATGCGTTCGCGGACGCGTTCGTCGGGACGCCGTCGCGGCTGGCGGCGTACAGCTTCTCGGCCCAGTCGCCGAGCGTCGAGGCCGGGACGGGCACGGTGGACACCAACCGTCCCGACCTCGTGTCGGTCTCCACCCAGGCGGGCGCCGACGCGTTCAAGGCTCAGTACGCAGACTGGAGGCTCGGGGCGGGGACCAACTGGGATGCGGCGCTGCAGCGTGTGGCGGAGTCGGGCATCCACTACGACGCGGTGGTGGTGCTGACCGACGGCAACCCGACGCGCTGGGGCGGGACGACGCTGCACGGCGACGGCTCGAACACCCACTTCACCGACGTCGAGGCCGCCGTGTTCTCCGCCAATGCGATCAAGGCGCAGGGGACGCGGGTGGTGTCGTTCGGCATCGGTGCGGGAGTGTCGGGCCTCACCGCGCTCAACCTGGCGGCGATCTCCGGCCAGGAGGCGTTCGACCCCGTGGCGGGAAACATCGCCACGGCCGACTACTTCCAGATCCCGGACTTCTCCGGTGCGGGCGACGAGCTGCGTCGCCTCGCCATCTCCAACTGCTCCGGGCAGCTGGCGGTCATCAAGCAGATCGCCCCGACGACGACCACGGGTGAGGATGTCACCGGCGCCGTGCCCGCGGGCGCCGGGTGGACCTTCGGCGCGACGGCGGTGACCCCGGGCGCCTCGGTCGATCCGGGCAGCGCCACGACGCCGGCCGACGGCACCGGCGGCGTCGCGTTCGACGTGGGTTTCCCCGCGGGGGCCACCAGCGCGGAGCTCGGGGTCGCCGAGACCCAGCAGCCGGGGTACCAGCTCGTCACGCAGGCGGGCGGCAACGCTGTCTGCACCGACCTGGCCGACGACGCCCCGGTCGCGGTCGTCGATGACGGAGCCCTCGGATTCCGCGTCGCGGTCGGCGCTGACCAGGCGGTCAGCTGCGTCGTCTACAACCGGGCGTCCACGACCACCCCGCCCGTCACTCCGCCGACCACACCGCCGACGACACCGCCGGTGACGCCGCCGGTGGCACCGCCCGCGGACCCGCCCGGCACCGCCGGAGGAGGTCAGCAGCTCCTCGCCGACAGCGGCTCGGAGACCGGGGGCATGCTGTGGGCGGTCCTAGCGGGCGCGGGCCTGCTCCTCGTGGGCGTCTCGCTGCGGTTCCGCCGGCGCCGCGACATCGGGTAGGCGACGGTCAGGCGACTCGCGATCCCGCGGACTGCACCACCGACTCGCACACGTCGCTCGGCCGACGGGCCGGATCGATGCTGCCGATCAGTGCGGCCGAGATCTCGGCCAGCTGAGCGACCTGTGCGGCCGTGAGGGCTCCGAGCAGCTTCTCGCGGACGCCGTCGAGATGTCCCGGAGCGGTGTTCGCCACGAGCTCCGCACCGCTGGGGGTGAGCACGGCGTTCGTCGCCCGGCCGTCCTCCTCGCAGGCGACGCGTTCCACCAGACCGCGCGACTCCAGCCGCTTGATGACATGGCTGAGGCGCGACGCGGAGGCGCTGGTGGCGGCGGCGAGCGCGCTCAGGCGCATCCGCCGGCCGGGTTCCTCGGCGAGCCGAGACAGCACGAAGTACTCGTAGTGGGTGGATGCGGAATCACGCGAGGCGTGACTGTCGAGTACCGGCGGAAGCAGCTGGGTGAGTGCGATCAGGCCGAGCCACGCGTCACGCCGCATGTCGTCGTGGGTCTCTTCGCTCGCCATGACACGGATTCTACCAAATAAGTTGAAGCTTCAACGAAACGGGTCTATCTTTAGTTGAAGATTCAACTAACTGCGACAGGAGAGGGACACCATGACTACGGTCACGATCATCGGCAAAGGCAACATGGCGAACGCGATCGGCGGAGTCGCCGCTTCCGGCGGCAACACCGTCGAATACCTCGGACGGGAAGGCGGCACGGTCAACGGCGAGATCGTCGTGTTCGCGGTTCCCTACCCGGAGGTCGACGCTGTCATCGCGACGTACGGCGACGCGCTCGTCGGCAAGACCATCGTCGACATCACGAACCCGCTCGACTTCGCCACATTCGACGGGCTCGTCGTCCCGGCCGACAGCTCTGCGGCCGCCGTCATCGCCGGCAAGGTCCCCGGGGCGAAGGTCGTCAAAGCCTTCAACACGACCTTCGCGGCGACGCTGTCGTCGAAGACCGTCGGCGGCCTGCCGACGACCGTTCTCATCGCCGGGGACGACGACACCGCCAAAGAGACCCTCGTCGAACTCATCACCGCGGGCGGTCTCGGCGCGATCGATGCGGGTTCGCTGAAGCGCGCCCGCGAACTGGAGGCGATCGGCTTCCTGCAGATCAGCCTCGCGGCGACCGAGCGCATCTCGTGGACGGGTGGCTTCGCCGTCGCACCGTGAGCAGGCGAATCCCCCGGACTCGGAGCGGAGGGCGTGGGATTCGAACCCACGAGACATTTCTGCCCACCAGTTTTCAAGACTGGCTCCATCGGCCGCTCGGACAGCCCTCCTGGCGCCGGCGCACCGGCGTCGCCCGCGAGTCTACCGGGCGCCGCCCGCACACATCCGAAGAGCTGGTTGACGCAACACGCCGTCTGGCCGGGCGGCCAGACGGCGTGTTGTGACAAACGGTGGCGGGCTACTCCTCGAACGGCTTCGAGCAGGTGACCTGCGCGGCCGTCTGGCCGTGGACCTCCGAGGGCAGCGTCACCGCGCCGGTCCCGTCCGCCGAGCCGGTGCCGCCGGAGGCGTCCGTCGGCGCCTGCGTCGCAGGCGCCTGCGTAGCTCCGTCGGCGGGAGCCTGCGTCGCGGGCGCCTGCGTCGCCGCGTTCGGGTCGGCCTGCGAGCCCACGCCGGTGTCGCCGGTGAGCGTCACGGGCTGGTCGTTGCGGAGGGCCGCCATCAGGGTGTCCGCATCGTCCTCGCTCGGGGCGACCCCGCCGTCCACGTAGTGGTTCGGGTACTGCACGAAGACGACCTTGTTGATGTCGACGTTCTTGAGCGCCATGGCCATGGAGGCGATGGTCGTCACGTTGTTGAGGCTCTCGGAGAGCTGGATGTTGCTGGTCGCCGCCTTCGCGAGCCCGTAGACCTTCACGGGGTTCGAGAGGGTGTCGGCGCTCTTGATCGTGCGGACCAGCGACGACATGAAGACCTGCTGGTTGCTGATGCGGCCGAGGTCGGAGCCGTCGCCGACGCCGTGGCGGGTGCGGAGGAACGCGAGCGCCTGCGCGCCCTGCAGCGTGTTCTCGCCGGCCTTCACGTCGAGGCCGGTGTACGGGTCCTCGATGTCGCCCGCGACGCAGACGTTCACGCCGCCCACCGCGTTCGACATCTCGATCACGCCGTCGAACTCGATGACGCCCGCGTACGGGATGTCGAGCCCGGTGAGCTTCTCGACCGTCAGCACCGTGCACGCCAGGCCGCCGTAGCTGAGCGAGGAGTTGATCTTCTGCCGGCTCATCGCGTCGAAGCTGCCGCCCTGGGGGTCGGGGCACGACGGGATGGCGACGAACATGTCGCGCGGGAAGCTGACCACGGTCGCGTTCTTGTGGTCGGCGGAGACGTGCAGCAGCATCGTCACGTCGTTGAGGGTCTCGCCCCGCTCGCCGTACGCCGCGTTGCCGCCGCCGGAGTCGCTGCCCGCGAGGAGCACGTTGAAGGCGCCGTCCATCGCCCCGATCTTGGGGGTGCTGACGTTGCCCTTGGCATCGACGAGCTTGACGGAGGGCTTGAAGCTGGTGGCCACGTCGTAGGTGGCGTACGCCGCGACGCTCGCGGTGCTGATGCCGATCACGGCGACCGCGGCGGCGAAGATGCCGAGAAGGGTCTTGAGCGGATGATGCTTCTTGAGACGGCCGTGGCGGGCCACGGACGGTCCGGCCGACTTCTCCTGCGCACGCGTCTGCGCGCGAGTGGGCATCTCGCTCATTCACTTCCTTCCGGCGGGAGACATGGTCGTGGCGCACGCAGAAAATGGGCGCACGCCACGCACCACCCTGCCAGGTCACCCTGGCAATGCACTCAAAGGGAGTCGAGGAGCTCCGCCAGCCCGTCCTCCACGACGGGGCCGACCACCCGGGTCGCGACGGCCTTCACCTCGTCGGGCGCCTGCCCCATCGCGGCCGAGACGCCCTCGGCGCCCGCCCACTGCAGCATGTCGAGGTCGTTGCGGCCGTCGCCGACGGCGACCAGGTTCGCGCGCGGGACGTCGAGCGCGTGCCGCACCCGCTCCAGCGCGGTGGCCTTGTTCACGCCCTCCGGCGCGATGTCGAGCCAGGCGGTCCAGCCGATGGCGTAGCTGACCTTGTGCAGGCCCATCCGGTCGACGATCGAGAGGAACTGCTCCTCGTCGTGCTGCGGCGACACGACCACGACGCGCGTGGCCGGGTGCCTGGTCAGCTCGTCGAAGGTCACCTGCTCGGCGTTGACCAGCTCCCAGTCGCTCATGCCCTCGGTGTAGCGGCGGAAGCCGGTCGGGTCCTCGACCATGAAGCTGCCGCGCGGGAGGTGCGGGCGGATCGTCTCCAGCACCTCCGTCGGATCGAACGTCTCGATGAACTCCCGGCGGTAACCGCCCTCGACGGTGTCGTCGCGGCGCATCGTCAGCGCGCCGTTCGCGCACACGACGAAGTCGCTGTGCAGGCCGAAGCGCTCGTGGATGGGCTGCGCCGTCTCCCAGCTGCGGCCGGTCGCGAGCATGACCTCGTGCCCGGCGTCGCGCACCCGCGCCACGGCCTCCACGACCCGCTCCGAGACGCTCTCGTCCTCGTGGATGAGCGTCCCGTCGACGTCGAGCGCGACCAGCAGGCGGTCGCCGCGCCGCGCGTCGCTCACGGGGCGAGCGCTCACCGGGCGACCGGCTCGATCACCTCGAGGCCGCCCAGGTAGCCGCGCAGGGCCTCCGGGACCAGCACCGAGCCGTTCTCCTGCTGGTGCGTCTCGAGGATGGCGACCAGCCAGCGCGTCGTCGCGAGCGTGCCGTTGAGGGTCGCGACCGGCGCGGTCTTGCCGCTCTCGGTGCGGTACCGGATGTCGAGGCGGCGGGCCTGGAACGTCGTGCAGTTGGAGGTGGAGGTCAGCTCGCGGTAGCGGCCCTGGGTCGGGATCCACGCCTCCACGTCGTACTTGCGCGCCGCGCTCGACCCGAGGTCGCCCGCGGCCGTGTCGATGACGCGGTAGGTCAGCCCGAGGGCCTGCATCATCTCCTCCTGCCAGCCGAGGAGGCGCTCGTGCTCGGCCTCGGCCTGCTCCGGCCGGGTGTAGACGAACATCTCCAGCTTGTCGAACTGGTGGACGCGGATGATGCCGCGGGTGTCCTTGCCCGCCGAGCCCGCCTCCCGGCGGTAGCAGGTGGACCAGCCGGCGTAGCGCAGCGGCTGGTCGACGTCGATGATCTCGTCGGAGTGGTAGCCGGCGAGCGCGACCTCGCTCGTCCCGGTCAGGTACAGGTCGTCGGCCGGGAGGTGGTAGACCTCGTCGGCGTGCGCGCCGAGGAAGCCGGTGCCCTG
This sequence comes from Leifsonia sp. KNZ12-8B, assembly GCF_056755495.1. Lineage (NCBI taxonomy): Bacteria > Bacillati > Actinomycetota > Actinomycetes > Micrococcales > Microbacteriaceae > Leifsonia > Leifsonia sp. KNZ12-8B. The sequence continues at coordinate 19,004 of NZ_JBPGXM010000008.1, read as the reverse complement.
CATGATCTCCGGCTTGACCAGCGTCGGCGTGATCATCGGGATGAAGTCGTTGGCGACGGCCTTGTCGAGCGCCATCGTCATGAGCGCGAGCTCCAGCCGGGCGCCGATGCCCCGCAGGTACGAGAAGCGCGTGCCGGAGACCTTCGCGCCGCGGACCATGTCGATCGCGCCGAGCAGCTCGCCCAGCTCCAGGTGGTCGCGGGCCTCGAAGCCGAACGACGGGATCTCGCCGACCTCTTTGAGGACGACGTAGTCGTCCTCGCCGCCCGCGGGCACGCCCTCGACGATCGGGTTCCCGATGCGCCGCAGCACGTCGTTGAAGTGCGTCTCGGCCTGGTTCGCGGCCTGCTGCGCCTCCTTCACCCGTCCGGCGAGCTGCTGGGCCTGCGCGACGAGGGCCTGCTTCTCGTCCTTCGGCGCCATGGCGACCTGCTTGCCGAAGGCGTTCTGCTCGGCGCGCAGCTCTTCGAACGCGGTGATCGCGGAGCGGCGCTCGATGTCGGCCTGCAGCGCCTCGTCGACCAGCTGGACGGAGTCTCCGCGAGCCTGCTGGGAGCGGCGGATGACGTCGGGGTTCTCGCGGAGCAGGACGGGATCGATCACGTGCCCCAGCTTATCCAGTGGGAGCGGGCCGGGTCAGCGGACCGCGGCGCCCGCGAGCGCGCTCTCGAGCTCGTCCCTCGTCGCCTGCGCCCCCGTTCCGCCGAGACCGCGCACCGAGAGCGAGCCGGCCGTGGCCGCCCACCGCAGCCGCTCCCCCTCGTCGGCGACCCCGTTCGCGAGCGCCGCGAGGTACCCCGCGTCGAAGCTGTCTCCCGCCCCGGTCGTGTCGACAACGTCGAGCGTCAGGCCGGCGGCACGCGCGACCAGGCCGCCACGCTCGTACGCGCGGCCGCCCTCCGCCCCGGCCTTCACGACCACGCGGCAGCCGAGCTCCGAGAGGGCGGAGGCTGCGGCGTCGATGTCGTCCGGCGCCTGCCCGCGCACGGCGGCGGCCACGGCCAGCGTCTCCTCGGCGTTCGGGAGGAACACGTCGACCCGCGGCAGCACCTCCTCCAGCCCGGTCCAGCGCTCGGCCGGGTCCCAGTTCGTGTCGAGGCTCACGGTGACCTCCCGCCGCGCCAGCTCGTCGAGCAGCCCCGGCAGCGCCGCCGCGAGGCCGGGCTGCAGGAAGTACGACGCGAGGTGCACGTGCCGCGGCCGCAGTCGCTCCACCGCCTCCAGCGCCGCCTCGGCCGTCAGCGCCGGGATGGTGCCAGGGAGGGTCAGGATGGCGCGGTCGCCCGGCTCGGACAGCACCACGGAGAGGCCGGTGGGCCGGTCCGCCGAGACGGTGACCGCGGAGACGTCCACCCCGCGCGAGCGGAGGGTGTCGAGCACGAACTCGCCGAACCGGTCCGCTCCGACCACCGCGGCGAGCGCGGTCCGCACGCCCAGCCGGGCGAGGCCGCACGCGACGATCGCGGCGCTCCCGCCGAGGAGCAGGTCGGCGCCGTCGAGCAGCTGCTCGGCCTGCCCGAACCGCGGCACCGTGTCGCCGGTGAGCAGGAGGTCCGGGTTCGCGTCGCCGACGACGAGCACGTCGACGCCGCTCATCCCTTGAGCCCCGAGAAGGTCATCGTCGCGATGAAGTGCCGCTGCGCGAACAGGAAGAAGAGGATGAGCGGCAGCGTCGCGACGACGTTGCCCGCCATGATCAGGCTCCAGTCGGTCTGGTGCGCTCCCTGGAAGTTCGCGATGCCGAGCTGCAGGGTGAAGGAGCGCTGGTCGTTGATCGCGATGAGCGGCCAGACCAGGTCGTTCCAGGCCCCCAGGAGGGTGAAGATGGCGAGGGTCGCCAGCGCCGGGCGCGCGAGCGGCAGGACGATGCGGAAGAAGATCTGCCAGCGGTTGCAGCCGTCGACCGCCCCCGCCTCCTCCAGCTCCGCCGGCAGCGACAGGAAGAACTGCCGCATCAGGAAGATGCCGAACGCGGTGGCCAGCCACGGCACGATCGCGGCGCCGAGCCCGTTCAGGAGGCCGAGGGTGGCGAACAGGATGTAGGTCGGGATCATCAGGAGCTGCGTCGGGATCATGATGGTCGCGAGGATCATCAGGAAGCCGACGTCGCGCCCCGCGAACCGCAGCCGCGCGAAGCCGTAGCCGGCGAGCGAGCACAGCACGAGGTTCGACACGATCGCGACGCCGGAGACGAGCACGGTGTTGCCGAGCCAGAGGAGCACGTCCGTCGTCGTGAACAGTTTGATGTAGCCGTCGAGCGTGAAGGTCGACGGGACGAACGGCGGCGGGAAGGCCACGAGCTCCTTCGCCGGGGAGAACGACGCGAGCGTCATCTGCGCGAACGGCACCAGGAAGAGCACGGCGATCGGCAGGAGCACGAAGTGCCAGCCGCTGATCCGGAAGCGGCCCCCGCGCCTGCGCGTGGACGGCCCGGCCGCCGGCAGCGCGGCCGCGACCTGCTCCGACGAGTCGACGACCCGCTCCAGCACGCTGTCGGACATCAGAACGCCTCCGATCCGCGGCGCCGCTGGTACACGACGACGACGATGGTGATGATCAGGGTCGCGGCGAAGAGCACGTAGGCCGCCGCGGACCCGTAGCCGAACTCCAGGGAGCGGAACGCCTTCTCGTAGAGGAAGTAGACGATCGTCTTCGTCGCCCCGAGCGGCCCGCCGCGCGTGGTGGTGTAGACGAGGTCGAAGAGCTGGATGGCCTGGATCGTCTGCCAGATCGTCACGAAGACGGTGACCGGTGCGAGCTGCGGCCAGACGATCCGCCAGAAGGTCTGCCACCGGCTCGCTCCGTCGATCCTGGCCGCTTCGATGATGTCGGCCGGGACGTCCTGCAGCGCGGCCAGGTAGATCACCGTGGTGAAGGCGGCGGAGCCCCACAGCGACATGATCGCGATCACGAGCATGGCCTGGCCCGGGTCGTCGAGCCAGCCCTGCTGCGGCAGGTGCAGCACCCGGAGGATGTTGTTCACCAGGCCGAACTGCGGGCTGAACAGGTAGGTCGACAGGATGCCCGTTGCCGCGGCCGACGCCACGAACGGCACGAAGATGGCCGTGCGGTAGAACGACATGAAGCGGATGCGCCGGTTGAGCGCGACCGCCAGGAAGAGCCCGGCCAGGACCGACGCGGGCACGAAGAGCACGGTGTAGCCGAGGGTGTTGCCGACGGCGCTCCAGAACTCCCCGTCGCTGATCAGGTCGGTGTAGTTCTGCGTGCCGACCCACTGCGCCTCGCTGAACCCGTCCCAGCTCTGGAACGACAGCACCAAGGCCCAGAGCGCCGGGAAGATCGACAGCCCGAGCACCACGATCATGGCCGGGCCGACGAAGCCCCAGCCGGTGAGCGCCGAGAGCAGGCCGGAGCGCCGACGGGCCCGCCGCATGGTCGCGGCGTCCCGCCCGGGTCTCCGGCCGGCCGGACGTACGACGGTGTCCGCCATCGCGACCCGCCCTACTTGCTCAGCTGCTCGTCGGCGGCGTCCGCAGCTTTCCGGAGGGCCTCCTCCGGCTGGCCGTCGCCCTGCAGGACCGAGGAGATGGCCTTGGCGATCTCGACAGAGAGGGCCGCGTAGCCCTTGGTGGTGGGGCGGGCCTGCTCGACGTTCTCGGCGTTCTTCACGAGCACGTCGTAGCCCGGGTACTCCTCGTTCTCCTTCACGACCGCGTCGGAGGCGGCCTCGGAGGAGCGCAGCGGGAGGTTGCCCAGCGCCACGTTGAACCGCTCGTCCTGCTCGGCCGAGGTCAGCCACTCGGCGAACTGCGTCGCCCAGTAGGCGCGGTTCTTGTCCTTGTGGTCGAACAGTGCCCACAGGTCGGGGCCGGACACCGTCTGGTGGTCGCCGTCGGTGCCGGGCAGCTGGACGACGCCGTACTTCGTGCCGCCGGTCTTGAGGTCGGTGAGCTGCCAGGGGCCGGAGGTGATCATCCCGATCCGGTCGCTGACGAAGAGCTGGCCGAACTTGAGGTCGGTCTGGTCGAGGTAGACGCTCTTGTCGTCGACCGCCATCGCCTGCAGGAAGCTCAGCGCCTTCACACCCTCCGGGGAGTCGAAGGCCGCCTTGCTGCCGTCGTCGCTCAGGATCTTGCCGCCGTTCTGCCACAGGTGCGGCCAGAACTGCCAGGTCGTCTCCTCGCTGCCGGAGACCGAGTAGCCGTACCCGTAGACGTGGTTGGCCGAATCGGTCAGCGTCTTGGCGGCGGCACGGAAGTCGTCCCACGTCCAGTCGTCGGTGGGGTACGCCAGGCCCGCCTTGTCGAACAGCGTCTTGTTGTAGAAGAGGCCGATGTTGTCGACGACGGCCGGGAAGCCGATGACCTTGCCGCCCGTGGGCTGCGCGGTCTTGCGCGCCGCAGCGGTGAACTCGTCCCACTTCACCTCGGGCTTCTTCACCTCGTCGGAGAGGTCGAGGGTGCGACCGGACGACTCCAGCTCGCCGGCCCACGAGCCGAAGGCGTAGGAGATGTCCGGGTACTGGTTGCCCGCGAACCCGGCGGAGAGCTTCTGCAGCAGCTGCTCGGTGGAGGAGGCGCCCGGCGACACGTTCACGGTGACGTTGGGGTGCTTCTTCTCGAACTCGTCGGCGAGGCCCTCGATGAGCTTCTCTGCCGTGTCGGCCTGGCCGGACCACACCTGGATGGTGACGTCGGCCTTCGGGTCGAGCGTGGTCGCCCCCTGCGACCCGCTGCACCCGGCCAGAGCGATGCCGAGGGCCGCGGCGGTGGCGAGGCCGAGGCCGCGCAGGGTCCTCGCCGTGCGGGGGCGTCTGCGGAGTGGAGTCATCATCGTCGGTTCCTCTTCTCTCGGGTGCGGTGCCCGGTCCGGCAGTCGGTGGGGGGAGGCGGGGCTCAGTTCAGGACGATCGACCGGGTCAGGTTGCGGGGGGTGTCGGGGTTGAGCCCGCGGTGCTCGGCGATGGCGACGGCGAGGCGCTGCGCCTGCACCAGCTCCACCAGCGGGTCGTGCGTGCTGACGACGACACGGGCGCCGGTCACGCCGATGTCGTCGACGATGCCGGGGGCCTCGTCGCCGATGATCCACACGACCGAGCTCTCGCCGGCGACGGCCAGCGGGCCGTGACGGTAGTCGAGCTGCGGGTACGACTCGGACCAGGCCTGCGCCGCCTCGCGGATCTTGAGCGCCGCCTCCTGGGCGAGTCCGTAGGTCCAGCCGCTGCCGAGGTAGACGAAGTGCGAGAGGGAGGCGGGCTCGAGGTCGAGCGCCCGGGCCAGCGCGGCCTCGGCCTGGTCGGGCAGCCCGCTGACATCCTCGCCGAACGCGGCCCGGGCCAGCAGCAGGAAGGTGGTCGGGAAGCGGGTCTGCACGACCGACTCCTCGTCCGCGAAGTCGAGCAGCAGCACGTCGTCGGCCCGCTCGGCGACCGGCGAATCGGCCACACCCGTGACCGCGATGGTGCGGACACCGGCCGGGATGCGGTCGAAGGCCTGGACGACCTCGGTCGTCGTGCCGGACCGGCTGAGCAGCACCACGGCGTCGTAGCCGCGCCACGGCCACGGCTCGGACGCGTAGGCCGCGTCGGTCTCGCCGAACCCGGCCTGCTCGCGCAGCGCCGCGAACGACCCGGCGGCGAAGGCGGACGTCCCGCAGCCGAGCACCAGCACGCGGGCCCCCGGGAGCGGGAGCAGCTCGCCGGCGCGGGCGGACAGCGTATCGAGCGCCCGCCGCCAGATGTCCGGCTGGCTGTCGATTTCGCGGGAGGTGAGTGTCACGTGGTGCTCCTGGTGTGTCGTGCGGGGGCGGGTGAGCCTCCGGATGCCTTCATCATTGGGCGAGCACTGAGCGTTTGACAACAGTTTTGTGCGAAACGCTCACTTCTGCTGCTCGTTCGTTACAGCGGGGTTTCGGGATGCGTCGCCGCCGCCGCGACCGGCTCGGTCCGGAGCCGCCCGCCGAGCGCCTCCGGCAGCAGGTCGGCGTGCCGCTCGGTCAGCTCGTCGCACAGGGCCCAGATCTGCTCGGGCGTCAGCGACGAGCTGGCGTTCGGATCGGCGAGCACCGCGCGGCGGACGAGTTCTGGGTCGCCGGTGCGGGCGGCCTCGATGGCGAGCTCCGCGACCGACAGGTAGGCGCGGTTGAGCGCGGCGCCCTGCACCGGGATGTCGCCGAACGGCTCCGGGTGGACCCCGGACGCGTCCACGCGGGCGGGCACCTCGACGACGGCGCCCTCCGGCAGGTTGCCGATCAGGCCGCGGTTGACGACGTTCGCGTGGATGGTGCGCTCGGTTCCGGTGAGGATCGAGTGGATGACCTGCGGCGCGTACTCGGTGGCGCTGTCCTCCAGCTCCAGCGGTCGCCCCTCGGCGAGGAGAGCCTTGGCCTGGCCGAACTCGGCGACGTTCTCCTCCGAGATGCCGATGTACTGCAGCGGCTCGATGCGGAACCGCTCGATCTGCTCGGGCGAGCGCAGGAACCAGTCGAGGTACTCCGACGAGTGCTCGCTCGTCTCGGTCGGGTAGAAGCCGATGCGGCGGAAGATCTCCACGCGCACCCGGCGGCGCAGCTCGGGGTCTCGCTCGATCGCCTCCCGGAGCCGGGGGTACAGGTCCTCGCCGTCGCGCGACCACTCCAGCAGCCAGGCCTGGTGGTTGACGCCCGCCGCGCGGTAGTGGGTGCCCTCCAGCGGCACGCCGATCAGCTCGCACAGGTCGTGGACGGTCCAGAAGACGCTGTGGCACAGGCCGACGGTCTTGAGCCGTGGTGCGACGACCGAGAGCCACCACACGTTCATGGCCATCGGATTGGTGTAGTTGAGGAACCACGCGTCGGGGCAGAGCTCCATCATGTCGTTCGCGATCCCGGTCAGGACAGGGAAGGTGCGGAGGCCGCGGAAGACGCCCCCGACGCCGGTGGTGTCGCCGATGGTCTGCAGCAGCCCGGCCGCGGCCGGCACCTCCAGGTCGATGCGGGTGGCCGCGATGCCGCCCACCTGGATCATGTTGATGACGAAGTCGGCCCCGGCGAGCGCCTCCCGGCGGTCCGCAGCGGCGACGATCTCGGCCCGGCGCCCGAAGCGCTCGGCGACCTGCTCGGCGGTGCCGCGGGCGACCTCCAGGCGTTCGGCGTCGATGTCGTGCAGGACGATGCGCAGCGGCGGGAGGTCGTCGAACCGGAAGAGGTCGGCGAGCAGCTGACGGGTGAAGACGACGCTCCCGGCGCCGAGGAAGACGATCTGAGGCATGGTGCGATCATCCGACAGCCTGTGTGATCCACGCAATGAAATGAGCGAATCGCGTATAAAGTGATCAGCACGACTGATCGCTTCGACGAATCGAAGGGGGAGCCATGGTCGCCGCCTCAGCCGAGGCCCTCATCGCGCGGGCAGCCTCCGGCCGCCGCTCGCAGCGCCTCGCCCGGCTGCTCGACCTCATCGCCGAGCGCGGCACTGTGAGCCTCGGCGAGCTGTCCGAGACGCTCGGCATCTCCCCGGCCACGGTGCGGCGCGACCTCACCGCGCTGGCCGACCAGAGACTGATCCTGCGCACGCACGGCGGCGCATCCGCGCTGGAGCGCGGGCGCGAGATCCCGGTCGCGCTGCGCGACACCCGCTTCCAGGAGGCCAAGCGCGCCATCGCGAAGGCCATGGTCCGGCGCCTCCCCGCGGAGCGGCACGTCGTCGCGCTCAGCGGCGGTACGACGACCGCCAGCGTCGCCAGGGCCCTCGCCGACCACGAGGACATCGCCGTGGTGACCAATTCGCTCACCATCGCCAACCTGCTGTCGGAGTACCCGGGCGTGCGCGTGGTGATGACCGGCGGCTTCCTCCGGCGCCAGTCGCTGGAGCTGGTCGGCGCGCTGGCCGAAGGCACCTTCAACGCAGTGAACGTCGGGACCGCCATCCTGGGCGCGGACGGCATCACCGCGGCGACCGGGGTGAGCACGCACGACGAGACAGAGGCCCGCACCAACCGTGCGATGGTCGCCAAGGCGCAGCGGACCGTCGTGGTCGCCGACGGCTCGAAGGTCGGCCGAGTGGCGCTCGCGCAGATGGCGGGCATCGACCAGGTCGCCATGCTCATCACCGACAGCTCGGCCGATCCCGCCGAGCTGAAGGCCATCGCCGCCGCCGGCGTCGAGATCGTCATCGCCGACGAGGAGTAGCCGGTGCGCGTCGGGCTGCTCGGCACCGGGAGCATGACCTCCGCGCTCGGCCGCCGGCTCGTCCGGGCCGGGCACGCCGTCGTGGTGGGAAGCCGCGATCCGGCGCGGGCCCTCGCGACGGCGGAGGCGCTGGGCGGGCCGGCGGCCGGTGCGTCGGGCGCCGACCACCGCACCGCCGCGCGCTGCGAGGTCGTGATCGTCGCGGTGCCCGATCCGGTGGCCCTGGAGGTCGTCTCCTCCCTCTCGGACGACCTCGCCGGACGCGTCGTCATCGACCTCGGCAACCCGCTGGAGCCCGGCGATCCGCTCGCGCCCGGCTACTGGGAGAGCCGGTACGGCAGCGGCCCGTCGCTCGCCGAGCGGATGGCGGCCGCCCTCCCCGGCTCCCGCGTGGTCAAGGCGTTCAACACCGTCTACGCCGAGCTGCTCGCCGGCGACCTGCGGCCGCAGACCTTCGTCGCCGCGGACGACGCGGACGCCAAGCGCCTCGTCCTCGCCCTGGCGACCGGGCTCGGCACCGACGCCGTCGACGTCGGTCCGCTGCGGATGTCGCGCCACCTCGAGCACCTGGCGGGATTCGAGGTCGCCCTGGTCGCCGGTGGGTTCGCTTCCGCGGTCGGGCTGCGCCTCTTCGCCGCGGGCGACGGATCGGAGCCCGCCGACCGGTAGCGTGAAGCCGTGGACGAGTGGGACGGCACGGTACGGGAGGATTCGGCGCCCGGGGATATCGCCCGCAACACCGGCCGCGACACCGATCACGACACCGCGCCCGACAGCGCCCCCGTCGGGCCGGTCGCCGTCGTGTGCAACCCCGTGCGTGTGGACCTCCCGCGCGTCCGCGCGGCGGTGGAGGCCGCTGCGGAGCGGGCGGGCATCACCGAGCTGATGTGGCTCGAGACCACGCCCGAGCAGGGCGGTCAGGCCCAGGTGCGGGAGGCGCTCGGCCGCGGCGCCCGGCTGGTGCTCGCCGCCGGCGGCGACGGCACGGTGCGGGCGGTGGCGGAGGCGGTCCGCGGGACGGACGCGACGCTCGGCCTCCTGCCCGCGGGGACCGGCAACCTCCTCGCGCGCAACCTCGGTGTGCCGTTCGCCGCCGTGGAGGAGGCGTGCCGCGTGGCGTTCGAGGGCGCAACGCGCCGCATCGACGTCGGCGTCGCCACGGCCAGGCGCGTCGACGGCTCCACCAGCGAGCACGCCTTCCTGGTCATGGCCGGCGTCGGCATCGACGCCGCGATGATCGCCAACGCCCGTCCCGCTCTCAAGCGCCGCCTCGGCTGGGTCGCGTACGTCGACGCGGCCTTCCGCGCGCTGCCGAAGGCCACGAAGGTCCGCGTCCGGTACCGGCTCGACGGCGGCCACGAGCACTCGGCGCAGGTGAGCACGATCCTGGTGGCGAACTGCGGCGTCCTTCCCGGCAACATGCAGCTCATCCCCGACGGGGAGGTGGACGACGGCCTCCTCGACGTCGCGATCGTGCAGCCCGCCTCGGTGTTCGGCTGGCTGGCGATCTGGCGCAAGGTCACGTGGGAGAACCGGGTGCTCCGCAAGAGCGCGCTCGGCCGCCGCATCATCCGCTTCACGGACCGGGCCATCCGCACCCGGCTGAGCTACCTGCGCGGCGCCGTGGTCGGCCTCCGCGTCGAGCAGCCGGAGCCGTTCGAGCTCGACGGCGACGCCTTCGGCTCGGCGGTGGAGCTGACCCTCCGGGTGGAGGAGCGGTCCCTGCGGGTGAAGGTGCCGAGCTGAGCGATCATGGCCGGCATCCGGGCGGACGCCACCGCGCGGGTCATCGCCACGGCCACGCTCGAGTATCCCGTGATCAACCTGGGCACGGCGATGCGGGCGACCGGCGCCAGCAAGCCGGCCGTGACGAACGGACTGGCCCAGCTCGTCGAACGCGGCGTGCTGGCGGTAGGCAACTCGAAGCAGCGCCGACGCGTCTGGGTGAACCAGGGGGTGCTGGACGCGCTCGACGCCTTCGCCGTGCGGGCGGGCCGGCGCCGTCAGTCGGGCTGAGGCCGCCTACAGCCCCTCGCCCTCCTCCTCGGCGCCCTCGTCCTCCTCCGCCGCCGCCGACCGCCGGCCGACGAGTGCCGTGAGGAACAGGAGGGCGACCAGGGTGAGCAGTCCGACGGTGACCAGGGGAGCCGCGAGCATCCAGCCCAGCTGGGCGATGACGAGGGAGCCGACGTCGCTGCCCGGGGCCGGTCCGGCGTACGAGATGCTCACCGAGATGCAGTAGAAGACGATGCCGAGGACGACGAAGCCCCCGCCGACCAGCCAGAGAGCGAGCATCCAGCGGTTGCGGCGGGGCGAGACGTCGAGACGGTCGAGGAAGCCGGGAGCGGCGACCACCACCGGCGTCCCGTCGGCGGGCGCACCGGGTGCGGGCGCACCGGCCACGGCGCCGACCGCGGCGGCGCCTGCGGGCGCGGGCGCAGCCGTCCGCAGGCTGCTCAGCGTTCCGGCCGGCCCGTCGGGGACGGCATCGCGCTCGTCGTCCCAGTCGGGCCGGCTCGGCCGCGTGCTGGTGCCGCGGTAGCCGGGCGTCCTGGTGCGGGTCCGCGAGACCTCCCCCGGCCGTGGCGTGTAGCCGCGCTGGAACGCCGGGTCGTAGCGCGGGTCGAAGTCGCCCGTGCGGGACACGTCCTGCTGCTCGTCGTCCGCGATCATGGTGTCCGCCTTTCGCTGCGCAGCCTACGCCTGGGGCGGCTCCTCGGTGAGCGACGCCAGCCACTCCCGCGCCTCCGTGAAGACCTCGTCGCGGTAGCGCTGGTCGAAGTCGACCGCCACCTCGTCGGCGCGCGGGTACGAGCCCAGGAAGATCACCGACGGGCTGAACCGGCGCAGGCCCAGCAGCGCGTCGGCGACCCGCTCGTCGTGGATGTGGCCGTCCGCGTCGATGACGAACCGGTACCGGCCGAGGGCGTCGCCGATCGGCCGCGACTCGATGAGGCTGAGGTTGATGCCGCGCGTCGAGAACTGCTCCAGCAGGTCGAGGAGCGCGCCGGGACGGTCGTCCGGCAGCTCGGCGATGAGGCTGGTCTTGTCGGCGCCCGTCGGCGCGGGCACGCTGCGCGTGGTGCTGACGAGCACGAAGCGGGTGACCGCGTTGGGGTTGTCGCCGATGTTCTCGGCCAGCACCTCCACGTCGAAGTGGTCGACGATGCCGGGAGGGGCGATGGCGGCGTCGGCCGGGCTCCCGTCGAACAGCGAGGAGGCCGCTGCCACGTTGCTCGACGCCGGGAGATGGCCGTGCTCGGGCAGCGTCGCATCCAGCCACCTGTGGCACTGGGCGTAGGCGACGGGATGCGCGTTGATGGTCTTCACGTCGGCGAGCGTCGTGCCCGGCCGGGCCACGAGCACGAAGTTCACCGGCACCAGGTACTCGCCGATGATGCGGAGGCCGGGGATGGTCGCCAGCGCGTCCTGCGCGACCGAGACGCCGCCCTCGATCGAGTTCTCGATCGCGATCATGGCGGCGACGCTGCGGCCCGCTGTGACGTCGGCGAGCGCCTCCCCCACGTTGTTGACAGAGCGCCAGTGCTTGCCGCGCGCCTCCGGCACCTGCTTGAGCGCCGCCTCGGTGAAGGTGCCGGACGGCCCCAGGAAGCTGTACACCTCGTCGACGGACGCGGGCAGTTCGGCGGTCGGCTCGGCGGGGGCGCTGGACATGGCGTTCAGCTTACCGACGCCCCGCGCTAGCCTGACGCCGTGCGGATCGACCTCAAGAAGGACCTCGAGCACCTCTACGCCCCTGGCGCCGCCGACTGGGTCGAGGTCGACGTGCCCCCGCGGCGGTACCTCGCGATCGACGGCCACGGCGACCCGAACACCGCGCCCGAGTACGCCGCCGCGGTGGAGTCGCTGTTCACCGCCGGCTACGCGACCCGCGCCGCCTTCAAGACCCGCAGCGGGGACGACTTCGTGGTGGGCCCGCTGGAGGGGCTCTGGTGGAGCGACGACTACGCCGACTTCGCCTCGCGCGCCAAGGGCCGGTGGAGCTGGACCATGCTCCTCCCCCTCCCCGACCAGGTCTCGGACGCCGAGGTGGAGGCGGGGCTCGCCACCGCACGCGCCAAAAAGCCCCACCTCCCGCTCGACCGGGTCGAGCAGCGGACGCTGGAGGAGGGCCGCTCCCTGCAGCTGCTCCACATCGGCAGCTACGACGACGAGGCGCCCGCGCTCCTCCGCCTCCACCGCGAGGTGATCCCCGGCCGCGGCCTGGTCGAGAACGGCCTCCACCACGAGATCTACCTCGGCGACCCGCGCCGCAGCGCCCCCGAGAAGCTGCGGACCGTGCTGCGGCAGCCGGTGCGCCCGCGCTGACGAACCCGGCGCCGCTCCCACCACTCGCCCGCGCCGGGCCGCCGTGGAAGCATAGGAGGCATGACCGATCGCGCAGGCACGCCCGCTCAGCCCTCCGACCTCATCGACGTGGATGCCCTCCGCCGGGCGTACTACGAGCTCAAGCCGGATGTCAGCATCCCGGAGCAGCGGGTCGTCTTCGGCACCTCGGGCCACCGCGGCAGCTCGCTGAACACGGCCTTCAACGAGGACCACATCCTCGCGACCACCCAGGCCATCGTGGAGTACCGCAACAAGGAGGGCATCACCGGTCCGCTCTTCCTCGGCGCCGACACGCACCTGCTGAGCGAGTTCGCGACGACGAGCGCCCTCGCCGTGCTCGTCGGCAACGAGGTGCGCGTGCTGGTGGACGAGTTCGACGACTGGGTGCCCACCCCCGCGCTGTCGCACGCGATCATCCGCTACAACCGCGAGGAGCACGGCGACCAGGCCGACGGCATCGTGGTCACGCCGAGCCACAACCCGCCTGCCGACGGCGGCTTCAAGTACAACCCGCCGCACGGCGGACCGGCCGACACCGACGCGACGAAGTGGATCGCCGAGCGCGCCAACGAGATCATCGCGAACGGGATGCGGGAGGTGCGCCAGGCCGAGCCGAGCGGCGTCGAGACGTACGACTTCCGCGGCCACTACGTGGACGACCTCGAGAACATCATCGACGTCAAGGCGATCAAGGACTCCGGCATCCGCATCGGCGCCGACCCGCTGGGCGGCGCGAGCGTGCACTACTGGGAGGCGATCGCCGAGCGCTACGGCCTCGATCTGACCGTGGTGAACCCGGACGTCGACCCGACCTGGAGCTTCATGACGCTCGACTGGGACGGCAAGATCCGGATGGACCCGTCGAGCCCCTCGGCGATGGCCTCGGTCGTGGCGCGCCGCGCCGACTACGACATCCTCACCGGCAACGACGCCGACGCGGACCGCCACGGCATCGTGACGCCCGACGGCGGTCTGATGAACCCGAACCACTACCTCGCGGTCGCGATCGACTACCTCTTCCGCACCCGCACCGGCTGGCGGAAGGACGCGGCGGTCGGCAAGACCCTCGTCTCGTCGTCGATCATCGACCGTGTCGCGGAGTCGCTGGGCCGGCGGCTCTGGGAGGTTCCGGTCGGCTTCAAGTGGTTCGTCCCCGGCCTCATCGACGGCTCGGTCGGCTTCGGCGGCGAGGAGAGCGCCGGCGCGAGCTTCCTGCGCTTCGACGGCTCGGTCTGGACGACGGACAAGGACGGCATCCTGCTCGCCCTCCTCGCCAGCGAGATCCGCGCGGTGACCGGCAAGTCGCCGTCCGAGCTGTACCGCGAGCTGACAGAGCGCTTCGGCGACCCGGTGTACCAGCGCGTCGACGCGCCCGCCTCCCCCGCCGAGAAGGCCGCACTCGGCAAGCTCGACGGCGACGCGATCGCCGCGACCGAGCTCGCCGGCGAGCCGATCACCGCGAAGCTGAGCCGCGCGCCCGGGAACGATGCTCCCCTCGGCGGCGTGAAGGTGCAGACCGAGAAGGCGTGGTTCGCCGCGCGGCCCAGCGGCACCGAGAACGTGTACAAGATCTACGCCGAGTCGTTCGCGGGCGAGGAGAACCTGCGCGAGGTGCAGGAGGAGGCGCGCCGCATCGTGAGCGACGCCCTCGGCGGCGCGTAGGCGGCGCCTAGGCCGAGACGCCCAGCGACCACCGGTTCCCGGCGGCCAGCGGCTCGTGCTCGAAGCGGTCGACCAGCAGGCCGACGAGCGCGAGCCCGCGGCCGCTCTCGGCCAGGTCGTCCTCGGGCAGCGCGGCGGCGTCCAGGTCGACGGCGGCGGGAGGCGCGGTGTCGGTGACCACGGCCTCCAGCCCGCCCGGGGTCGCCTCGATGCGCAGCTCGACCGTGACCGGCGGCCGGTCGGGGCTGTGCTGGACGACGTTGGTCACGACCTCGACGACGGCGAGCTCGAACGCCGACCTGGTCTGCTCGGGGAGGTCCGGGCGCTCGTCCGCGAGCCGGTCGAACATCCCGTGCACCCGCTCGATGGTGGCGAGGTCGGCGGGGGCGACGAAGGAGGCCGAGAACGGCTCAGTCACGATACGCGTCGTCCGGCTCGCCGTAGACCCGGAGGATGCGGTCGAGCCGCGTCAGCGCCAGCACGCTCGACACCTGCTCGCCCGCGCCGCTCAGCCGCAGGTCGCCGCCGGCGGTGCGCGCGGTCTTGAGGCCGCTGACGAGCGCGCCGAGGCCGGAGGAGTCGATGAACTCGACGCCGGAGAGGTCGACCGCGACGCGTGCGTGCCCCTCCTCCACGACCCGCTGCACCTCCCTCCGGATGGTGGGGGCGGTGACGACGTTCAGGCGGCCGTCCGCGGCGAGCACGGCGACCCCGTCCGGGCGGATGGTGGTGGAGATGTTCAACGCGTTCCTTCCTCGGCGGTCTCGGGCGGCGCGACGGCCGCCGGCCCGCGGTAGAGCGCGGCGCGGAGGATGACGCTCAGCACCACGACATCGTAGGCGACCCACACCGTGTTCACGAGCGTGCCGACGCCGTCGGCCGTTCCGGCGATCACGCGGCCCACGCCGATGATGGTGGCGAGCACCAGCACCGCCATCGCCGTCAGCTGCGGCCAGATCTGCCGCCACGGGATGGGCGCGCGCCCGGAGCGGGTCTTGGGCGTGACGACGAAGCCGAGCGGGCGGCCGAACCACACGTTGGCCGCCGCCGTGCAGCAGGCCCGGATCCAGAGGGGGAACAGGGCCAGCGCGTACTGCTGCCCACGCCACGTCCGCACGCCGTGCGCCGCCACGAGGAACATCAGCTGGCTCAGCACGAAGTACGGGATGAACCGGGCGAAGAAGTCGACGCTCCACGCGGTCACGGGCATCACGCCCGCCAGCAGGTAGATGGCGGGCGCGGCGAGGTAGACCACGGCCGCGAAGCCGGACAGATAGCTCCACATCGTCGCGAAGTACATCAGCCGCTGGCCCGCCGAGAGGCCCTTCTTGAACAGCGGGTTGTCCTTCAGCATCACCTGAAGCGTTCCCTGCGCCCAGCGCAGCCGCTGCTTCAGCATGGTGCCGAGGTCCTCCGGCGCCAGGCCGTAGGCGAGGATCTCGTGGTGGTAGACGCTCCGCCAGCCGTTGGCGTGCAGCTGCATGGCGGTGGCCATGTCCTCCGTGACCGAGATGGTGGCCATCGGCATCACCGGCTGCGCCTCGTCCGGGCGGTCGACCGCGACGGCGCCGACGATCGTCTGCACCGACTCGATCGCGCCGAGCGGCGACCACTCGCGCTCGGCCAGGCGCTCCAGCGACTCCTCGTCGACGACGAAGGCCGCCAGCTCGGCGTCGTGCTCGATCGGCAGCGACGCGATGGCGGCGAGGTCCTCCTGCATGGCGGCCAGGTCGCGGTCGACCGCGGACCGCGAGACGCGGTCGACGTCCTGCTGCAGCCGGTAGGTCACCTCGCCGACGCTGTCGCCCGCCTCCAGCCGGGCGGTCGCCTGGGCGACGTGCACGCGCACGTCCCGGATCAGCGCGGCGGTCTCCGGCTCGCGACGGGCGTTCCGCGCGGCCTTGGCCAGCACGCGATCGGAGGTGCGCAGCGCGGCGCGCACGGCCCGCTCGACGTCGCGGACGTACCCGACGATGCCGAGCTGCATCAGCGCCTCCCGGCGCAGCACGGCGTTGGAGCCGCAGAAGAAGGCGGCGTTCCAGCCGTCCTTGCCCTGCTGGATCGGGCCGTAGAACAGCGGCGCCTGGTTGCCGAGCGGGTCGGCCTCGTCGACGTTGGTGAAGTACTGCGGCGTCTGCACCAGGGCGACCTCGGGGTCGGCGAAGTAGCCGAGGGTGCGGTCGAGGATCTCCGGCTCCGGGATCTGGTCGGCATCGAGGATGAGCAGGAACTCGCCCTCGGTGGCGAAGAGCGCGTTGTTGAGGTTGCCCGCCTTGGCGTGCCGCGGCTTGTCGGTCCAGTCGTCGGAACGGGTCACGTAGCCGATGCCGGCCCGCTCGGCCGCCCGCCGCATCTCGGGCCGGGCGCCGTCGTCGAGGATCCACGTGCTGTGCGGATAGCGGATCCGCTGCGCGGCTTCGGCGGTCGTCATGACCAGCTCGACCGGCTCGTCGTACGTCGTGATGAAGACGTCGGCGGTACCGCGCGCCGGCGCCTCTGGCCCGGACCGCACCTTCAGCCGCCACATCGTCATGGCGAAGAACAGCGTGTCGATCACGCTGTAGGTCTCGGCGATCACGAGCGGCACGGCGATCCACCACGCCTCCCAGTTGATGGAGGCCAGCCAGCGCCAGACGACGTAGTTGACGCCCGCCAGCACGGCGAGCAGGGCTACGACGCGGAGGACCGCGAGCCTCACCGGCCGCTCCTCCGCACGACAACGGCCGTGATGTCGTCGATCGGGACACCCGCCCGGGCGGCGCCGACGATCCGGGAGACCGCTCCCGCCGCGGTGGGCGAGCTGCGGACGATCGCCTCCAGCCGCGAGAGCGCCCGGTCGCCGCCGAGCGCGTCGAGCACGCCGTCGCTCACGCAGACCAGCACGTCGCCGTCCCCGAGCGTGAGCGCGCCCGGCGTGCGCGGCTCCGGCCACGGGATGCCCAGCGGCAGGGAGCCGGAGGGCAGCCGGTCCAGCGGTCCGCGCTCGTGCACCACGAAGGCGAGTCCGTGGCCCGCGTCGACGTAGTCCACCCGGCCGTCGGCGTGCAGCCGGGCGTGGAAGACCGTCACGAACGTCGCGAGCTGGTCGAGATCCTCCTCGACGACCCGGGAGGCCGTGGCGACGGCCTGCTCCAGGTCGGCGAACCCCATGGTGCTGCGCAGCGCGGTCCGGACCGAGGCGGCGACGATGGCCGCGGCCATCCCCTTGCCCATCACGTCGCCGACGGTCACGCAGAACCCGTCGTCGGCGTCGTACCAGTCGTAGAAGTCGCCGGCGACGCCCCGGGAGGGCTCGCACGCGGCGGCGACGTCGTAGCCGGGCGCGGCCGGCTTGCGCCGCGGCAGCAGCCCCTTCTGGGCGACGGCGGCGCGGTCGAGCTCCTCCTCGCGGTCGAGCTCGGCCTGCACCCAGTCGGCGAGGTCGCGCAGCAGCCGCTGCTCGCCCGCGGTGAGGGTGCGCGGCTCGGTGTCGAGCACGCAGAGGGTGCCGACGGCCTCGCCTCCCGGCGCGTGCAGCGGCTCCCCGGCGTAGAAGCGGAGGTGGGGGTCGCCGATCACGAACGGGTTGGCGCTGAAGCGGTCGTCGGCTGCGGCGTCGTCGACGATCAGGGCGGCGTCCTGGCGCACCGTGAGATCGCAGAACGCCCCCTCGCGGGGAGCCTCCTCGGTCAGGCCGATCTGCGACTTGCGCCACTGCCGCTCGCCGTCGAGCAGGGTGACGCTCACCATCGGGACGCCGAAGAGCTGCTGCGCCATCCGGGTGACCCGGTCGAAGCGGTCCTCGCGACCGGTGTCGACGATGCCGAGACCGGCCAGCGCGCGCTGCCGGCGGATCTCGCTCTGCTGCACCGCTTCCATATCGAGCATCATGCTTTCACCATACGGGCGCGGGAGGCGCTGTCCAGTCGGCACAAGCGCCGACCCGCCGCCCCGTTCGGTCAGCGATATTCGGTGCCTCCCGGGACGGCGAAGAACTCCTCCAGCGTCGTCACGCCGGTGCGGTGCAGCTCGGCGGCCAGCGGCTCTCCGATGTACCGGAAGTGCCAGGGCTCGAAGGTGAATCCGGTCACGGAGACCTTGTCGGCCGGGTACCGCAGCAGGAAGCCGAACCGCCACGCGTTCGCGGCGAGCCACTCCCCCTGCGGCGTCTTCCCGAAGCAGGCGTCGAGCGAGCAGCGCGCCGGCACGGCGCTGATGTCGACGGCGAGGCCGGTCTGGTGCTCGCTGTGACCGGGACGGGCGGTGTCGGTGTCGGCGTAGGTCTTGCCGTGCTCGGCGACGTCCTCGTCGTAGACCCGCGTCTGCGAGTCGTACGAGCGGTAGGCGCTCTGCACCGAGAAGTCGAGCCCGGCCTCCCCCTTGCCGGCCCGGAACATGGCGACCAGGGCGGTGGCGACCTCCTGGCGCATCGGCTGCCGGTTCATGTAGCGCACGTCCGGGTACACCAGGTCGCTCGGCGCGTAGGTGTCGGGCGAGAGGGCCCGCGACTTGTTGACCACGACCCACGGGCTCGCGGGGTCGTCGATCGAGTGGGCGCTCCTGTCGAACGCGGGAGGCGCCGGCGGGGTCGACGGGGTCGGCGTCGCGGCCGGCGGCAGGGAGGTCGGGGTCGGCCGCGGCGTCGGCGTGACGGTCGGCGGCGGTGTGCGGTGCGGGGTCGCCGTCGGCGACCCGGTCGCGGGGTGCGAACCCCCCGGCCACGGCTCGTGTCCGGCCGCGGCGGCGCCGGGCGTGCAGCCGCTCAGCACCGCGCCGGCCAGGACCAGGAGCAGCAGGGCACCGGCCGGAACGGACGTCGAACGTGTCGCCCGCCGACGGGCACCCCCCGAGATCACGGCATGAGCATCTGTCTCTTATACACATCT
>NZ_JBPGXM010000007.1:0-61345 GCF_056755495.1 Leifsonia sp. KNZ12-8B | reverse complement strand
ATGTGTATAAGAGACAGGGTCAGGAGATCTGGCGGCGGCCCTCGAAGGCGCGGCCCAGCGTGACCTCGTCGGCGTACTCCAGGTCGCCGCCGACGGGCAGGCCGGAGGCGAGGCGGGTGACGCGGATGTCGAGCGTCGTCAGCAGGCGGCTCAGGTAGGTGGCGGTCGCCTCCCCCTCGAGGTTGGGGTCGGTCGCGATGATGACCTCCTGCACCGTGCCGTCGGCGAGGCGCTGCATCAGCTGCCGGATGCGGAGGTCGTCGGGGCCGACGCCGTCGATCGGGCTGATCGCGCCGCCGAGCACGTGGTACAGGCCGCGGAACTCGCGGGTGCGCTCGATCGCGACGACGTCCTTCGCCTCCTCCACCACGCAGATCAGCGCGGGGTTGCGGCGCGGATCGCGGCAGATCGAGCAGGTCGCCTCCTCGGAGACGTTGCCGCAGATCTCGCAGAAGCGCACCTTGTCGCGCACCTCCATCAGCACCTCGGCCAGCCGGGTGACGTCGAACGTCTCGGTCTGGAGGATGTGGAACGCGATCCGCTGCGCCGACTTCGGTCCGATGCCGGGGAGGCGGCCGAGCTCGTCGATCAACTCCTGGACGATGCCCTCGTACACGGACTACCTCATCCCTGGGTTCTGCGGAGCGGGCTGCTCCTCGAGGAAGGTGGCGCCGAGGATCTCGCGCACCACCGCCTCGCCGTAGCGCTGCGGCTGCTGGAACGTCGGCGTGCGGGAGCCGGCGGCCGGCGCGCTGCGCTGGGCGACGGGTGCCGTGCGCTCCGCGGTGCGGGCCGGGCGCTCGGCGACGGGTGCCTGCGGGGCGGCGTCGGCGCTCCAGTCGCCGGTGGGCTCCTCGGGGACGGGAGGCTCGAACGGCGGCTCGGTCTCGGGCGGCGGGACGTCGTCGAACGGCGGCTCGTCGTCGGCGGGCGCGGGTCGCGCGGGTGCCGTGGGCGCGGCGGCCGGGGCCGTGCGCGGCGCGGCGGCGGGCGGCGCGACCACCGCGGCGGTGACGGCGGAGCCGTCGCGCTCGATGGTGGCGCCGGCGGCCGCGGCCGGGGTCGCCTCCGGCGCGGTGCTGGGGATCGAGACGACCGCCCACTCGGTGACCGGACCCGTCGAGGCGGCCGGAGCCCTCGAGGCGGCCGGCGCAGCCGCGACGGGAGCGGACGGAGCGGGAGCGGCCGGAGCGGGAGCGGCCGTGGGGGCCGCTGGGGAAGGCTCCTCTGCTGCGGCGTCCGCCGCGCCGGGCCAGGTCTCCGCCTCGGGGGCGGATGGCGCCCCGCCGCTCGGGCGGGACGCTCCGCCGCCGGCGGTGGCACCGTCGGCGCGCGCGATGAACTTGACGCGGATGCCGAGCACGTCGACGATCGCCTGACGCAGGTACTCGCTGACGCCCTGCGCACCGGGGGCCTGCGGCTGGCGGAAGCTCTGCACGTCGTTGTCGCTCGGGAACGACAGCGTCAGCACGTCGTCGTTGAGCGAGCGCACCTGCGCGGTGAACACGACCATCCACGCGCTGCGCTTGGCGCGCTGCACCGCGTCGAGGATCTGCGGCCACGCATCCTTGACCTGCTGCGTCGTCACCGGGCCGACGGCGGCCGGTGCGGCGGGGGCCGTCGCGGCAGGTGCGGACGCAGAGCCGGCAGCGGGCGCGGCCGGGGCGGCGGAGGTCGGCTCCGCGGGAGCAGAAGCAGGCGCGGGAGCGGCAGCCGCTCCGGCGGAAGCAGCTTCGGCTGCAGGAGCGGCGGCGGGCACGGCAGCGGCGGCGGCCGCAGGAGCCGCGGCCGCCTCCACGGCGACCACCGACTCCACCACCACGGGCTCGGGCCGCGCAGGTGCTGCGGGCGGGGTCGCTGCCGGCGCGGGCGCAGGGGGCGCGACAGCGGGCGCCGCCGCGACGGCCCGCGCAGGCTCCGCGGCACCGGCACCGGCACCGGCACCGGCACTCGCACCGCCGCCGGCACCGACCGCGTCGCTCACGCCGACGCGGCGCTCCAGCCGCTCGACGCGGGCCAGCGCGCCGCGCTCGCTCTCGTCGGCCGAGGGCACGAGCACGCGCGCGATCATCAGCTCGAGGTGGAGCCGCGGGGAGGTCGCACCGGTCATCTCGGTGAGCGCCGCGTTCACGATGTCGGCCGAGCGGCTCAGCTCCGCCGCGCCGAACTTCATGGCCTGGACGCCCATCCGGTCGAGCTCGTCCTGCGGGACCCCGCGGAGCACGGCGGCCGCGCCCTCGACGCTGGTCGCCGCGACGACGATGAGGTCGCGGAGGCGCTCCAGCAGGTCTTCGACGAAGCGGCGCGGGTCCTGCCCGGTCTGGATCACGCGGTCGACCGCGGCGAAGGCGCCGGCGGCATCCCGCGCGGAGATCGCGTCGATCACGTCGTCGAGCAGCGCGGCGTGCGTGTAGCCGAGCAGCGCCACCGCGCGCTCGTACTCGATCGCGTCGCCCTCGGAGCCGGCCATGAGCTGGTCGAGCAGCGAGAGGGTGTCGCGCGGCGAGCCTCCACCCGCCCGCACGACCAGTGGCAGCACGCCGGGCGCGACGCGCATGCCCTCGCTGTCGCAGAGGCTCTGCACGTACTCGAGCATCTGCGCGGGCGGCACCAGCCGGAACGGGTAGTGGTGGGTGCGGGAGCGGATGGTGCCGATGACCTTCTCAGGCTCGGTGGTCGCGAAGATGAACTTCACGTGCTCCGGCGGCTCCTCCACGATCTTCAGCAGCGCGTTGAAGCCCTGCGGCGTGACCATGTGCGCCTCGTCGAGGATGAAGATCTTGTAGCGGTCGCGGGCGGGGGCGAAGATCGCGCGCTCGCGGATGTCGCGGGCGTCGTCGACGCCGTTGTGGCTGGCCGCGTCGATCTCGACCACATCGAGCGACCCGGCGCCGTCGCGGCTGAGCTCGATGCAGCTGGCGCACTTTCCGCACGGGGTGTCGGTGGGCCCCTCCGCGCAGTTGAGGCAGCGGGCGAGGATGCGCGCGGAGGTCGTCTTGCCGCAGCCGCGCGGGCCCGAGAACAGGTAGGCGTGGTTCACCCGGTCGGAGCGGAGCGCCGTCATCAGCGGCTCGGTCACCTGCGACTGTCCGATCATGTCGGCGAAGGTGTCGGGCCGGTAGCGGCGATAGAGAGCGGTTACCACCCACACATGCTACTTGCCGCCGCCGACATCCGCCCGGGAGAGCGGCGCCTCCGCGTCCGCCTCAGCGCAGCAGGCTCGTCGGCGCCGACAGCGCGGCCTGCACGGCCTTCCAGAAGGCGACGCGCGCCCGCTCCGTCGGCTGCGCGTGCGGCGCGGGCGGCAGGAGCAGCGGCGTGTACGGCGGCAGGTAGAAGTAGTGGGTCGCGCCGGGCTCCCGGAGGTAGATGTCCGACGTGCCGGGCGGCCGGATCCGCGCGGCGGCGTCCAGCCACGCGCATCCCGTCTCCAGCTGTTCGTCGGCACCGGCGCAGCCCAGCACGACCGGTCCGGGGATGCGCGCGAGGTCGAGCACCGCGGCGGGCGACGGCTCTCGGGTCCCGGTGACGCACGGCACCCACGAGCCCCCGACGGTGACCGCGGGCGTCGGCACCGGCGACGGGCAGACGAGCCCGGTCGTCCCGGCGGGCGCGATGGCGCCGTAGATCGTGCCGGGGTAGGCCACCGCCGACCAGAGCGCCAGCTGGGCGCCGCGCGAGGTGCCGAACACGAAGATGCGCTGGTCGTCGACGCCCGGTTGCGAACGCAGCCAGGCGACCGCGGACAGCAGCCGTTCGGCGGTGAAGACGCGGCGCGGGTCGAGCTGCCCGGCGGGCCCGTAGGTCGACAGCGCGAGCGCCGGGTACCCCATCGCGGACAGCGTGGAGGCCGCGAGCACGCCGGTCTGCGCGCCGGGGTCCGTGCCGTCGAGCACGAGGACGCCCGGCCGCAGCCCCTCCTTCGTCGTGACGGGATGGAAGTAGTCGCCGCTGATCCCGGCGTCGAAGACCGCGCGCGAGGGGGCCGCCGCGGCCAGCCCGACGCGCTGCACCCGCGTCGCCGCGACCCTCCTGCCCGCGATCGCCGCGGTGAGCTCGACGGTCTGCGTGCTGATGCCCCAGCCCTCGTCGGCCGTCGCGGCGGCCCCCGAGGCGCTGCGCAGCGACCAGAACAGGCCCATCCCGTCGGCGCCCGTGAACGGCGCTTCGAGCGGCGCCTCGCGGTCGAGGTCGACGACGCCCGTGGCCGGTACGGCGTAGACGGCCCGGGAGGTCCACAGCCGGCCGACCTCGGCGGTGATCGCCACGCGCTCCCCCGGCGGCAGGGCGACCAGCCGCAGGTGCACCGCCTCCCACGCCGGGCTGGGGTTCTGGGCGACCTGGAACCGCGGGCCGGCGCCGGTGCCGCCAGGAGCGCAGCCCGCCAGCACCGCCGCCGGCAGCAGCAGCGCGGCCAGCGCCGCGGCAGCCCGGAGCAGGCGCGGGAGGCGCCGCCCGGTCACCGCCGCACCTCCCGTTCCAGCGTGCCGATGACCGCGGCCCAGAAGGTGCGCCGCCCCTGCTCGGTGGCCTGCGCGGTCGCCGGCGGCAGGTCGTCCAGGCCGATCGGCAGCAGCGGAGCGGTCACGACGTCGTGAGCGGCGCCGGGCGTGCGCATCGCGATGTCGCCGAGACGCGGGCCGCGGGCGGCCTGCACGGCCGACGCCCACGCGCACGACGACGGGAGCAGCTCGTCGGCGAGGCCGCACGCGAGGATCACCGGCCCGGGGATCAGGCGCACGGGCGGGAGGGCGGTGTCGGCGGCCGGACGCCCCGGCTCCTCGCACGGGACCGGCTCGCCGCGGTCGGTCAGCGTCGGCGAGCCTCCCCTGGCCGCGCACAGCAGCGCCGTCGCGCCGCCCGCCGCGATCGCGCCCCGCACGAGGGCCGGCCGGTGGGCGGCGAACCACAGCGCCATCCCGGCCGCCGCCCCTGTCCCGTAGACGAACACGCGATCGTCGTCGACGAGCTGCCGGCCGGCGAACCAGGCCAGCGCCGTGTCGAACGCCTCCACCGACAGCGCGGCCGACCCCGGCAGCTGCCCCTCCGGCCCGAAGGCGGGCAGCACGAAGACGGGGAACCCCGCGGCGGCGATCACCCGGGCCGCGAACACCGCGGAGGCCCCTCCCTCATCGCCGTCGATGAGCAGCACGCCCGGCCGCGGGCGCGCGCTCGGCAGCGGGGTGGGCGCCACGATCCAGCCGACGGTCGCGATCGACGGGGTGCCCGTCGCGTCGGGAGGGACGCCCTCCGGCACCAGCTCCTCGGGCGTGACGAACCGCTGCACCGTCACCTCGGCGAGCCCCTGCCGCCGCAGGGTCGCCGTCGCGACCCTCCTGCCGCTCTGCTCGGCGGCGATCACGACATCCACCCCGCCGTACGCCCAGGCCCGCTCCAGCTCGTCCTGGCCGGCGGGCGGCCCGGTCATGCTCCAGAGCGGCCCGCCCGGGTCTGTGCCGGTGTAGCGGCCGAGGGCGGGAGGCTGCGCGGCGAGCGACACCGTCCCGTCCGGCGGCACCGGGAAGACGCTCCGGGAGCGCCAGATGCCGGCGGCGGTCTGCGCGGTCGCCGTCAGCACGACCGGCTCGCCAGGACGCAGCCCGCGCAGCGTGATGCCGACCTCGCCGGTGACGGTCGTCCCGTACTCCTGCACGGAGAGCCGCGGTCCGCCGACCGTCGACAGCCCGCAGCCGGCGAGGAGGGCGGCGCAGACCGTCGCGGCGACCAGCGCCGTGAGCCGCGCGCGCCGTCCGGTCACGACCGCGCCGCCCGCAACACGACGCGGCCGACCGCGTCCCAGAAGCCGATCCTGGCCTGCTCGGTCGGCTGGGCGGGCGCACCCTCCGGCACGGCGATGGGGAGCCCGGGCGGGACGGTGATCGCGTGCGCCGCGCCCTCGGCGACCAGGGTGACCGAGCCCTCCTCCGACACCCGGCCGGCGGCGAGCGCCTGCTGCCACGCGCACGCCTCCGGCAGCACCTCGTCGTGCTCGGCGCACGCCAGCACGACCGCGCCCGGCACATGGTCGAGGCGGAACATGGAGGCGGGAGTGACCGGCGCCGGGGCCACCCGGCACGGCCAGTCGATGCCATCCTCGACGACCGGGGAGCCTCCCGACGGCGTGCACACCAGCGCCGGGGTGCCGCCGGACGCGAACACGCCCTCGAAGCGCGACCCGAACCGGTTCGCCGCCCACAGTGCGAGCTGCTCGGAGGCGCCCGTGCCGTAGACGAAGAGCGAGCGGGGATCGACGTCCGCCCGCTCCCCGAGCCAGTCGAGCACGGCCTCCACGGTGCCGGAGTCGATCACGCTGGAGAGGAGGACGCCGTCGCCGTCGGCGGTGACCGGCAGTACGAACACCGACGCGCCCAGTTGTGCGAGGAGCGGGGCGGCGAACGAGCCAGACGCCCCGGGCGACGCGTCGTCGAACATCAGCACGGCCGGGGTGACCGGTCGCTCCAGCGTGGCAGCGCTCCAATACCGGCCGATGGGCTGATCCTCGTGCGTCTGCCGCGGGAGGCCGGGAGAAGGGCCGGAGTCCCTGCCGTCGGCGGTCGTGTTCGCCTCCGCCGCCAGCAGGTCGCGCGTGTAGACCGTGCGGGGGCGGAGATTCGAGGCCAGCCCCTCCAGCCGGAACGTCCGCTCGGCCACCACGCGGTCGCCGGCCGATGCGGTCAGGCGCACCGGCAGCGTCTCGCGCATCCACTGCCGGGCGAGGTCCCGGCCGGTCAGCTCGGGCCCGCGGAGCGACCAGTAGAGCCCGATCGAGTCGGGCTCGCGGAACGGCGCGAGCTGCGGACGGGCCGAGGCGAGGTCGAGCGTGCCGCTCGCGGGCACCGTGTAGGTGGCAGACGACCTCCACGTGCCGCGGTCGGTCGTGACGGAGGCCGCCAGCCGCAATCTGCTGCCCGGCTCGGCGCCCACGAGCTGCAGCGGCACCGGCCACAGCACCGAGCTGTAACGGATGAGCGGAGGCGTCACGAACCGCGGACCGAAGTCGCCGCCGTCGGACGGGGCGCAGCCGGCGAGCAGGGTCAGGCCGACGGTGACGGCGACCGCGGCGAGCAGGCGGGCGAGCCGCGACCGCTCCCCCGGGCCGGGACCATGCCCTCCCGCTCGTCCGCCGCTCCGTCGCCGCATCCTGCCACTGCCTGTCTGTCGCGCCTCTCGCGCGCCGCCCGGCCCTAGCCGGCGGCGCCCACCGCCTGGAGGGACTGGCGCGCGATCTCCAGCTCCTCGTTCGTCGGCACCACCAGCACGGTGACCGCCGAGTCGTCGGCCGAGATCACCCGGGGCTCGCCCGACGCCGCGGCGTTGCGCTCGTCGTCCAGCCGGATGCCGAGGACCTCCAGCCCGGCCACCGCCTCCGCCCGCAGCGCGGCGTCGTTCTCGCCGATGCCCGCGGTGAAGACGAGCACGTCGAGGCCGCCGAGCAGCGCCGTGTACGCGCCGATGTAGTGCTTGAGCCGGTGGACGACGGTGTCGAGCGCCCGTCGCGCGCTCTCGTCGCCCTCCCGCGCCGCCGCGCGCACGTCGCGCATGTCGCCGTGCCCGGTGAGGCCGAGGAGACCGCTGCGCCGGTTCAGCAGCTCGTCCAGGTCGTCGGTGCTCAGCTGCGCGCGGCGCGCCAGGTGGACCAGCACGGCCGGGTCGAGGTCGCCGGAGCGCGTGCCCATGACCAGGCCCTCCAGCGGCGTCATGCCCATCGAGGTCTCCACCGAGCGCCCGCCGTCGACCGCGCAGGCCGACGCGCCGTTGCCGAGGTGCAGCACGATCTGCTTGAGCTCGCCGAGAGGGCGGCCGAGGAAGGCGGCGGCCGCCTCCGACACGTACTTGTGCGAGGTGCCGTGGAAGCCGTAGCGGCGCACGCGGTGCCGCTCGGCCAGCCCGGCGTCGATCGCGTACGTGTACGCCTCCGGCGGGAGCGTCTGGTGGAAGGCCGTGTCGAACACCGCTACGTGCGGCACGTCGGGGAACGCCGTCTTCGCCGCGCGGATGCCCTGCAGATTCGCCGGGTTGTGGAGGGGTGCGAGGTCGGCGAGGTCCTCGATGTTGATCTCGACCAGCGGCGTGACGATCGTCGGCTCGAAGAACCGCTTGCCGCCGTGCACGACCCGGTGCCCGACCGCGACGACCGGGTCGGCCTCCAGGTCCGGACCGCTCTCGGCGAAGGCGTCGAGCATCGCCCGGAAGGCGGCGGTATGGTCCGGGATCGGCAGCGAGCGCTCGCTCGTGCCCTCCGGGCCGCGGTGCCGGATGTGGCCGCTGGCCTCGCCGATCCGCTCGACGAGGCCGGTGGCCAGCGACTCCTCGCTCGCCGCGTCGATCAGCTGGTACTTGAGCGACGACGAGCCGCTGTTGACGACGAGGACGGTGCTCATCCGAGAGCCGCCTGGATCGCCGTGATGGCCACGGTGTTGACGATGTCGTCCACGGTCGCTCCTCGCGAGAGGTCGTTGATCGGCTTGCGCAGGCCCTGCAGCACCGGCCCGATGGCGACGGCGCCCGCGCTGCGCTGCACCGCCTTGTACGTGTTGTTGCCGGTGTTGAGGTCGGGAAAGATGAACACGGTCGCGCGGCCGGCCACTTCCGAGCCGGGCATCTTGGCGGCCCCGACGGCCGCATCCGCCGCCGCGTCGTACTGGATCGGGCCGGCCACCGCGAGCTGCGGCGCCCGCTCCCGCACCAGCGCGGTGGCGGTGCGGACCTTGTCGACGTCCTCGCCCGTCCCGGAGTCGCCGGTCGAGTACGACAGCATGGCGACCCGCGGCTCGATGCCGAACTGCTCCGCCGTCGTCGCCGACGAGACCGCGATGTCGGCGAGCTGCTCGGCGGTCGGGTCGGGGATGACCGCGCAGTCCCCGTAGACCAGCACGCGGTCGGCCAGCGCCATCAGGAAGACGCTCGACACGACGGAGACGCCCGGCCGGGTCTTGATGATCTCGAAGGCGGGCCGGATGGTGTGCGCCGTCGTGTGCGCCGCACCCGAGACCATCCCGTCGGCGAGCCCGAGATGCACCATCATCGTGCCGAAGTAGGAGGAGTCGGTCACCGTGTCCGACGCCTGGTCGACCGTGATGCCCTTGTGCGCCCGCAGCCGGGCGTACTCCTCGGCGAAGCGGAGCCGGAGCACGTCGTCGAACGGGCTCAGCACCTCCGCCTTCGACAGGTCGAGGCCGAGCTCGATCGCCCGCGAGCGCACCTCGAACGGCTCCCCGAGGATGGTGAGCCGCGCGACCCCGCGCGCGAGCAGCGTCGCGGCCGCCCGCAGCACGCGGTCGTCCTCGCCCTCCGGCAGCACGATGTGCTTGTCGGCGGCTCGCGCCCGCTCCAGGAGGTCGTACTCGAACATGAGCGGCGTGACGACCTCGTGCCTGCTCACGTCGAGCCGGGCGAGCAGGGCGCCGGCGTCGACGTGCCGCTCGAACAGCGCCAGCGCGGTGTCGTACTTGCGCTGGGAGTCGGCGGCGAGGCGGCCACGGGCGTGCGTGATCCGCACGACCGTCTCGTAGGTGTCGAGGCTGCTGCGCACGATCGGCAGCGGCGAGCGCAGTCCGGCGAGGAGGCGCTCGATCGGCTCAGGGAGGTCGAACCCGCCGTTCAGCACGATGCCCGCGATCGACGGGAAGGTGCCGGAGGCGTTGGCCATGAGCACCGCGAGCAGCACCTCGGTCCTGTCGCCGGGGACGACGACGACCGCACCCTCCACGAGCCGCGGGAGCACGTTGTTCATCGACATGCCCGCGACGACCACGCCGAGCGCCTCGCGGGCCAGCAGCTCCTCGTCGCCGGCGAGCAGCGACGCGCCCGTGGCCTCCATGATCGAGCGGATGCTCGGTGCGACGAGGAACGGGTCCTCGGGGATCGCCCACACCGGGGTGGGGTCGGAGGGCGCTGCGCGCCTGCCCCTCGGCGCGGCGGCGCGGACCGCCTCCCCCACCGCCGTCACGATGTCGTCGAGGTGCTCGGCGTCCGCGCGGTTGGCGACGACGGCCAGGAGGCCGGCGTGCTCCTCGCGCAGCTCGGCCACGGCCAGCTCGGCCAGCTGCCGCAGGTCCTCGGCGGAGCGCGGCTCGGCCTGACCCAGGCGCTCGCCGAGCCCCTGGCCGATGCGGCCGCCGAGCACCAGCAGCACGGGGGCGCCGAGGTTGGCGGCGATGCGGGCGTTGTAGGCCAGCTCGGTGGGGCTGCCGACGTCCGTGTAGTCGGAGCCGAGGATGACGACCGCGTCGCAGCGCGCCTCCACGGCCCGGAACCGGTGCACGATCTCGGCCAGCGCGGCGTCCGCGTCGGCGTGGACGTCCTCGTAGGTGACGCCGATGGCCTCCTCGTAGGAGAGGTCGGCGGTGACCCGGCCGAGCAGCAGCTCGAGGACGTAGTCGCGCTCGACGGTCGAGCGGGCGATGGGCCGGAAGACGCCGACCCGCTCGACCGAGTGCCGCAGCGCTTCCAGGACGCCGAGGGCCACAGTCGACTTGCCGGTGTGCCCCTCCGCCGAGGTGATGTAGAGCGAGCGCGCCATCGTCAGCCGACCCGCTCGATCGCGGGGAGGCGGTACGCGCCGGTGAGCACGTCGTCACCGGGCGCGTACATGCGCAGCAGCGGGCGGAACTCGCCCTCCGGTGCCGGCAGCCAGTTGGCCGCGGCCGTCGGGTCGGTGGGTCGGGTGGCGCTCATCGTGATGGTCAGTCCTCCGTCGTCGTCGTACACGATCCCCTCCGTCCGGTCGCCGATGGAGTACCGCCCGATCGGGTTCTCGACCAGGAAGTACTCCGGCAGGTCGTACATCGTCAGGGACCAGAAGGCGCCGACCGGCGGGGTCGGCGACAGGCGCAGGCGGTACACGTGCTCTCCGGTGAGCGGCGCGCCGTCGGCGTCCTCGTAGGTGGAGGCGTAGGCCGCCTCGTAGCCGTGGTTGCCCCAGAGCCCGCCCAGCGCGGCCGCGGCGCGGGTGGCGTAGCGGGTCCTCTGGTCGTCCAGCCGCCACGCCGGGTCGTCGAGGGCGCCCACCTCGAAGAAGTCGAGGTTGTAGTCGAAGGCGTGGAGGTTCAGCTGCCAGTGGTCGACGACCGCGGCGGCGGAGCGCAGCCCGGCCTGGAGCGCCTCCTTGCCCACCGCGTACCCGGTCTCGAGCGCCGCGAGCAGCGCCTCCGGCAGTTCGGGGATCGGGACATCGCCGGTCAATCCCAGCTCGGCGTAGGACGCGAGCGCACCGAGATCGCGCTGGGCCGGCGGGAACGCCTGGGACCACACCCGCATCCGCTCGAAGAACGTGAGCGCCTCGGTGGCGGCCGGCGGGACCGGCGGCAGCCCGTCCGGCGGGGTCAGCGCGCGCCGCAGCGGCACCAGGCTGAGGGCGTCCTGGAGGGCGTGGACGGCAGGCAGGTCAGCCTCGCCCGCGACGGCCCACCGGCCGACGATCGTGCCCACCCTGGTCGGGAAGCGGATGATCGTGGGGCTCTCGGCGGACTGCGGCACGTCGGAGGGAACCTCCCACCCCGGAGGCACCAGCAGGAACTCGCCCGCCCGCTCGCCGGTCGCGCGGGTGCCGACGTAGGCGAAGTTGTTCGTCCACGCGTCGACGAACTGCAGCACGTAGTAGCGGTCCCCCGCCTCCGGGACCGATAGCAGCACCGGCCCGACGCTTAGGTCGACCTGCGCGATCGAGTACAGGGTGTCGTTGTTGATCGACACGAACGCGTCAGCCGGGCCGGCCAGCGCGCGGGCATGACCGAACGCGTTGAAGGGAGTGGGCGGCACGGAACCGATGCCCAGCCGGGTGAAGCGGTCGACCTGCTCCAGGTCGAACACCAGCGGGAACCCGACGACGTACGCCTCGGAGGCCAGCTCAGCCCATCCGTGCTCGGTCAACCCGTGCTCGGTCACTCCACCACCTCGCTCCACGATGCGGGACTCTCATTCTACAGAACGTAGAAGAGCGGTGTCACTCGCGCACACTCTACGCGGAGGGGGTGACGGTTTCGCTGGGCGATGGCACAGAGCGCGGGCGGTGAACGCGGGCGAGGAATCAGTGCGCGGGCAAAGAAAAAGACCCCTCACGCACCCGCCAGAGCCCGGTTACCCTTGCTGCGTCTCCGCCCTGGGGGAGTTGGCCTGGATGGCGCCACGTGAGGAGCCGAGAACAAGTGTAGCGGGTGACGCTGGGAGCGTGGTGCAGCGAGCGCTCCCGCCGTCCGGTAAGATACTTCAAGCCGTCTCCCGCAAGGGATGATGACGACCCAGGAGAATTCGCCTAGTGGCCTATGGCGCACGCTTGGAAAGCGTGTTGGGTGCAAGCCCTCGGGGGTTCGAATCCCCCATTCTCCGCCACGATCGGCAAAGGCGGGTGCGCGAGCACCCGCCTTTCTTGTCCGCTCAGGTTCTTCGTCTGCTCAGGTTTCTCCGTCCGTTCAGGCCGCCGACCGCTCCCCCGCCGCCCGCCGCCGCAGCCCCGCGTCCGCGACCTCCGGCCCGCGGTAGACCATGTCCATCGCGCCGATGCTCTCGCCCGGCGGGACGATCGCGTCGATGCGGTCGAGGATCTCGTCCGACAGCGACACCTCGGCGCCGGCCAGCGTGTCCTCCAGCTGCTCCATCGTGCGCGGGCCGGCGATGGCGGAGGTGACCCCCGGGTGCGCGATCGTGAAGGCCATCGCCAGGTGGGTCAGCGGGATGCCGCCCTCGTCCGCCAGGGCGAGCAGCTGTTCGATCGCCGCGAGCCGGCGCTCGTCGCGGAAATGGCGCATGCCGGTCCCGGCCCGGAAGTTGTCGTTCGCCGCGCCCGCGCGGTACTTGCCCGTCAGTGCACCGCCGGCCAGCGGACTGTAGACGAGGGTCCCCATCCCGTACCGCTGCGCGACCGGGAGGATCTCGCGCTCGATCTCGCGGTCCAGGATCGAGTAGTTGGGCTGCTCGGTCCGGAAGCGCTCGAAGCCGCGGCGCTCGGCCGCCCACTGCGCCTCCACGATCTCCGACCCGCGCATCGACGAGCTCCCGATCGCCCTGACCTTGCCCTGGCGCACCAGGTCGGTGAGGGCCGAAAGGGTCTCCTCGATGTCGGTCTCCGGGTCGGGGCGGTGCAGCTGGTAGAGGTCGATGTGGTCGGTGCGGAGGTTGCGGAGCGAGCGCTCGACGGCCTGCATGATCCAGCGGCGGGAGGCGCCGCGGTGGTTGATGTCGTCGTCCACCGGTCCCCAGAACTTGGTCGCGAGCACGACCTGGTCGCGGCGGCCGGCGATGGCCTCGCCGACCACCTCCTCCGAGTCTCCGTAGCGGTCGGCCGTGTCCACGAAGTTGATCCCGGCGTCGAGAGCGCGGTGGATGATCCGGACGCCCTCCTGCCGGTCGGGGTTGCCGAACGAGCCGAGCATCATGGCGCCGAGGGCGTACGGCGTGACCTTGATGCCGGTGCGGCCGAGGGTGCGGTATTGCATGGATCCTCCTGTAGTCTGCAAAGACGGAACAACGTTCCGCTACTGCTGGATCACTATACGGAACATTGTTCCGTTTACGCAAGGAGTCCCATGGCATCCCCCGCTGCCGGACGTCCCGCGCGAGCCGACGCGCGCAAGAACCAGGAGGCCCTGCTCGCCGCCGCCCGCACCGTCTTCGCACGCTCCGGCGTCGACGCCCCCGCACGCGAGATCGCCGCAGAGGCCGGCGTCGGGGTCGGCACGATGTACCGGCACTTCCCGGCCCGGTCGGACCTCGTCGCCGCCGTCTTCACGACCGAGATCGATGCCACCGCCGCGGCCGCGGAGAAGTTCCTCGCGACCGAGACGCCCGGTGCGGCGCTCGAGCTGTGGATCGCCCGCTTCACCCGCTTCGTCGCGACGAAGCAGGGGCTCTCGGCGGCGCTGCGGTCCGGCGATCCGGCGTTCGACTCCCTCCCTCGGTACTTCGCCGAGAAGCTCGGCCCGGCCATGCGCTCGCTGCTCGACGCTGCCGCGGCCGCGGGCGAGGTCCGCTCCGGCGTCGACCCGCTCGACCTCCTGCAGGCGGTGGGAGACCTCAGCCACCGCGCGCCCTCCGGCGACGGGTCTCCGAATGCGATGGTGCGCCTGCTGATCGACGGGCTCCGGACCGGCGCCGGGGAAAGCGCGTCGGATCACCGCTCCTCCGGTGGGTGACACGAGCCCACCGCCCTCTACAACGATGTAAGGTCGTCACAGGACGAGGGCGGGGAGGCTTGGATGTCCGCGACGATGCACGATGTCAGCCGGCTCGCCGGGGTGTCGATCAAGACGGTGTCCAACGTCATCAACGACTACCCCTACGTGCGCGACGAGACGCGGCGACGCGTGCTCGACGCCATCGCCGCGCTCGGCTACACGCCCAACCTGTCGGCGCGGAGCCTCCGGTCGGGGCGGACCAACGTCATCTCGCTCATCATCCCGGAGCTGCGCAACGCCTACTTCGCCGAGCTCGCCGACGCCGTCATGAAGGCGGCCGCCGCGCGCGGGCTGTCCGTGCTGATCGAGCAGTTCGGCAACGAGCGCGAGAGCGAGCTGAGCGTGCTGCAGAAGCCGCGCGGGCAGATGGTCGACGGCGTGCTCTACAGCGTCCTCGCCCTCGACGAGGCCGACAAGGAGATCATCGGCGGCATCCCGACCCCGATGGTGCTGCTCGGCGACCGCATCTTCAACGGCCCGAGGGACCACGTCACCATGCAGAACGTCGAGGGCGCACGCGCCGCGACCGAGCACCTGCTCGCGAGCGGCCGACGACGCCTCGTCGCGCTGGGCGCCCACCCGGGCGAGGTGATCGGCTCGGCAGGGCTGCGCCTCGCGGGCTACCGGGAGGCGCTCGCCGCGCACGGGGTCGCCTACGACGAGCGGCTCGCCATCCCCGTCGGCACGTGGCACCGCAGGGACGGCGCGGAGGCGATGCGGGGGTTCCTCGCGCTGGGCCTCCCCTTCGACGGCGTCGTCGCCTTCAACGACACTCTCGCCCTCGGCGCGCTGCGCGTGCTGCAGGAGGCGGGGCTCCGCGTGCCGGAGGACGTCGCGGTGACCGGCTACGACGACATCGACGAGACGCAGTACTCGATGCCGACCCTCTCGACCATCGATCCCGGCCGCGACGAGATCGCCCGGACCGCGGTCGACCTGCTGATCGAGCGGATCGAGGGAGGCACCGCCGCCTTCACCCCGCGGGAGATCGCCGTGCCGTTCCGCCTGGTCGAGCGCGAGTCGACCGCCGTCCGCGTGCCGGCACACTGACCCTCGGACAGGCCACGGCAGAAACTGTTTGACACGGTCACATCGCGGAGGGCATCATGTCTACAACGTTGTAGTACAACGTTGTAGACAAGGGTGTCACACACCGCGAAGGGAATCCAATGAAGAAGCTCCTTGCCGTGGGAGGCGTGGTCGCGGTGGCGGTCGCAGCCCTCACCGGGTGTTCCGCGGGCAGCGCCGCGGCCAGCTGCCAGAACAAGATCGTAGAATCCGACGCCAAGCAGGTCACCATGTGGGCCTGGTACCCCAACTTCGAGCCCGTGGTCGACCTGTTCAACAAGACGCACAAGGACGTCCAGATCTGCTGGACCAACGCCGGCGCCGGCAACGACGAGTACACGAAGTTCTCCACCGCGATCCAGGCGGGCTCGGGGGCGCCCGACGTCGTCATGCTCGAGACGGAGGTCGTGCCCAGCTACATCGCCGACGGCTCCATCGTGAACCTGAGCAAACTCGGCGCCGACTCGGTCAAGGAGAACTACTCCGAGGGCGCCTGGAGCGACGAGTCGAAGGACGGCGACGCGTACGCGATCCCGGTCGACGGCGGCCCGGTCGGCCTCCTCTACCGCAAGGACCTGTTCGACAAGTACGGCATCGCGGTCCCGACCACGTGGGACGAGTACGCCGCCGCCGCGCAGAAGATCTCCGACGCCACCGGCGGCAAGACCAAGCTGACCGACTTCCCTGGCAACGGCCGTGCGTTCCAGACCGCGCTCTTCGCGCAGGCGGGCAACAAGCCGTTCACCCTCACCGGCGACCAGGGGATCGAGGTGAACCTGAACGACGAGGCCAGCACCAAGGTCCTCAGCTACTGGAACGACCTGGTGAAGAAGAAGCTCGTCGGCACCGAGGACTCCTCCACCACCGACTACAACACGCACCTCGTCAACGGCACCTACGCCTCCGCCATCGCCGCCGCCTGGCTGCCCGGCTACCTGCAGGGCTTCACCGGCGCCGACAAGAACGCGAAGTGGGCCGTGGCGCCCGTTCCCCAGTGGGACACCGCGAACCCGGTGCAGATCAACATCGGCGGCTCGGCCTTCGCCGTGAGCAAGCAGGCGCAGGACCAGAAGGCGGCCGCGAAGGTCGCGACCGAGATCTTCGGCACCGAGGAGGCGTGGAAGCTCGGCATCGAGAAGGCCGCGCTCTTCCCGCTCTGGAAGCCGATCCTCGAGTCGAGCTACTTCACCGACAAGAAGTACGACTTCTTCGGCGGCCAGCAGATCAACAAGGACGTCTTCCTCACGGCGGCGACCGACTACAAGGGCTTCCAGTTCAGCCCGTTCCAGAACCTCGCCTACGACAAGCTGACCGTTGCGATCAACGCGATCAACAAGGGCAAGGCGACTCCCGAGGAGGCGCTGAAGACCTACCAGGACGCGGTGACCGCCTACGCGAAGCAGCAGGGGTACACCGTCACGAAGTGACGGCACCCCGACCCCTGAGAAGGACAGCACCATGACCCAATCCGCTGTGGTCGCGCCGCCGCGGCCGTCCCGCTCCCCCGCCGAGAGGCGCGGGGCGGGGCGGCCCCGCCGCGACATCGTCGGCTCGCGCCGCGCCCGCTGGGGCTGGGCGTTCACCGCCCCGTTCGCCGTCTTCCTGCTGGCGTTCCTGCTCATCCCGCTCGTCTACGCGTTCGTGCTCAGCCTGCAGAACTCGACGCTCGCGGGAGGCACGAGCTGGGTCGGCTTCGCCAACTACGGCCGCGCGTTCACCGACCCGCTCTTCCTCGACGGCGTGTGGCGCGTGCTGCTGTTCGCCGTGGTGATGATCCCGGCCCAGATGGTGGTCGCGCTGGTCGCCGCTCTGCTGATCGACGCGCTGACCACCCGGTTCGCCCGCATCTCGCGCCTGCTGATCTTCGTGCCGTACGCGGTGCCGGTCGTGATCGGCGCGCTGATGTGGGGCTTCCTGTACAGCCCGAGCTTCGGCCCGGCGCAGGAGGTGTTCGGCTGGTTCGGGCTGGAGGCGCCGAACTTCTTCTCCGACCAGAACGTCTTCGGGTCGCTGGTGAACATCGTCACCTGGCAGTGGGCCGGCTACTACATGATCATCCTGTACGCGGCGCTGCAGGGCGTCGACCCGTCGATCTACGAGGCGGCGCGCGTCGACGGCGCCACCGGCTGGCAGATCGCGCTGCGGATCAAGATCCCGATGGTCGCCTCCTCCCTGCTGCTCGTGCTCGTGTTCGCGCTGATCGGCACGCTGCAGTTCTTCAACGAGCCGCAGATGCTGCGCGGGATGGCGTCGGGCTCGATCACCTCCAACTACACGCCGAACATCTACGCGTACACCGTCGCGTTCTCGTACCACCAGGTGAACTACGCGTCGGCGATCGCGTTCGCGCTCGGGCTCGTCGTCTTCGTCGGGTCGTACGCCTTCATGTTCGCGACCCGCAAGAGAAGTGGACTGATGAAATGACCGCCCTCGCCACTGATCAGCAGAGCACCGAGCAGGGCGCGCGCGCCGGCGGCGAGCGCCGGGCCCGCCTGGCCTCGCGGCCTCCGCAGCGCCGCGGGCGCGGGCGCGTGGTCGTGCCGCACATCGTGCTCGCCGCCTTCATCGTCTACTTCGCGCTGCCGTTCTGGTGGCTGATCGTCGCGAGCACCAAGAGCCAGCAGACGCTGTTCGACGGCAAGACCAGCCCGCTGTGGTTCGGCGGCGGCTTCGACCTGTTCAGCAACATCGGCTCGCTGTTCGGCTACTCGGGCGGGCTGTACGCGCACTGGCTCGGCAACTCGTTCCTGTACGCCATCGCCGGCGGCCTGGGGGCGACCGTGCTGTCGGTGCTCGCCGGCTACGGGTTCTCGATGTACGGGTTCCGCGGCAGGAGGCTGTTCTTCGCCGTCGTGCTCGGCTCCGTGATGGTCCCCGCGACCGTGCTCGTCATCCCGCTGTTCGTGATGATGAGCAACGCGCACCTCACCAACACGGTCTGGGCGGTCATCCTGCCCTCGATGCTGAACCCGTTCGCCGTGTACCTGATGAAGGTGTACACCGACGAGGCCATCCCGCCCGAGATGGTCGACGCGGCCAGGGTGGACGGCGCCGGCGAGCTCCGCATCTTCGCGCGGGTCGCCCTCCCCCTGATGCGGCCGGCGGTCGTCACGGTGCTGCTGCTGTCGATCGTCGGCACCTGGAACAACTTCTTCCTGCCGCTCGTGATGTTCTCGAACCCGCAGCTGTTCCCCGTCACCGTCGGTCTCGGCGCCCTGCAGTCGCAGGCGCAGGTCAACACCGGCGGCCAGTCGCTGTGGAACCTCGTCATCACCGGCGCCCTGATCTCGATCGTGCCGCTCATCGTGTCGTTCCTCACCCTCCAGCGCTACTGGCAGGGCGGACTCTCGATCGGCAGCGTCAAGTGACGGGCGCCCCTCCCACCACCCCAACCCATGAAGGACACTAGGAATCCCATGCCAGAAACCCGTATCGCCCTCGACCGCTCCGCGCGCGTCGCTCCCGCCAACCGCCGGCTGTTCGGCTCGTTCGTCGAGCACCTCGGCCGCTGCGTGTACGACGGCATCTACGAGCCGGGGCACCCGACCGCGAACGAGGACGGTTTCCGGCTCGATGTGGTCGACCTCGTGCGCGAGCTCGGCTCGACCACGATCCGCTACCCGGGCGGCAACTTCGTCTCCGGCTTCCGGTGGGAGGACTCGGTCGGCCCGCGCGACCAGCGTCCGGTCCGCCGCGACCTGGCGTGGCACTCCCTGGAGAGCAACCAGGTCGGCCTCGACGAGTTCTCCCGCTGGCTGAAGCTGACCGACTCCGAGCTGATGCTCGCGGTCAACCTCGGCACGCGCGGCATCCAGGCGGCCCTCGACCTGCTCGAGTACGCCAACCACCCGTCAGGCACCGCGCTCAGCGACTGGCGGACCGCCAACGGGACACCGGAGCCGCACGACATCCGGATGTGGTGCCTCGGCAACGAGATGGACGGCCCCTGGCAGACCGGCTACATGACCGCCGACGACTACGGCAAGCTCGCCGCGCGGACCGCCGCCGCCATGAAGATGGCCGACAAGGACCTGGAGCTGGTCGTCTGCGGCTCGTCCGGCTCGGGGATGCCGACCTTCGGCGAGTGGGAGCGGATCGTGCTGGAGCACTCCTACGAGCACGTCGACTTCATCTCGGCGCACGCGTACTACCAGGAGCGGAACGGCGATCTCGGCTCGTTCCTCGCCTCGTCGATCGACATGCAGTACTTCATCGACACCGTCGTCGCGACGGCCGACCACGTGGGCTACAAGCTCAAGAGCGCGAAGAAGATCAACATCTCGTTCGACGAGTGGAACATCTGGTACCTCGACGAGCACAAGGAGTCCGACGAGGTCAACGAGGAGTGGCGCTACGCCCCGCGCCAGCTGGAGGACGTGTACTCGGTCGCCGACGCGGTCGTGCTGGGCAACCTCCTCATCACGCTGCTCAAGAACAGCGACCGGGTGACGTCGGCCTCCCTCGCCCAGCTGGTCAACGTGATCGCCCCGATCATGACCGAGCCGGGCGGCCCGGCGTGGCGGCAGACGACCTTCTACCCGTTCTCGGTGATGTCGCGCCTGACGCGGGGCGAGATCCTGCGGCCCACGATCACCACCGGCACGTACGACACGGCCGTTCACGGCGAGGCGGGCCTGGTGGATGCGGTCGCCAGCTTCGACGCCGAGGACGGCTCGGCGGCCGTCTTCCTCGTCAACCGCAGCCAGACGGAGACCGAGACGGTGCGCATCGACGTGCGCGACCTCGGCGTCTCCACCGTCCGCGAGGCGGTCTCGCTCTGGGACGAGGACGTGTACGCCAAGAACACGCTCGAGCACCAGGACCGCGTCGGCCTGCGCCAGAACGCGACCGCGGCGCTCGACGGCGGCGTGCTGACGGTCGAGCTGCCTCCGGTGTCGTGGACGGCGGTCGCGCTCGGCTGAACGGCGTGAGCCACCTCTGAGAAGCACGCGGGCCGGCGCCCGGGAGCGGCGGGGCTTGTCCCCCAAAATGCCGCTACCGGGCGCCGGCCCGTCTGCGTCAGGCTCGAGGGGATGGGTGGGCATCAGCACGTGGAACAGGAACCGGGAGTGACGCAGGAGACGATCCTGCGACCGCACCGGCACCTCTTCCTGCGCGGCATCGTCGCCGTCCTGGCCCTGACCACCCCGGTGTTCGCCGTGCTGTACTGGCTGAGCATCCCGGACGGGCCGTGGGGCTCGGTGCTGGCCGCGCAGCTCCTGGTCTTCGCCGCCACCATTCTCGGCGTCCAGTCGTTCCTCGCGACCGCGGTCGAGCTGATCGACGGCGGCGTGCGGGTCCGCGACGGGCTCGGCCGCACCCGGGAGGTGCGCGGCACCGACGTCGCGACCACCCACATCGTGCAGCTGTACGACGGCAGCACACTCGACACCCTCCCGCAGCTGTTCGCGCTCGACGCCGAGGGGCGCACGGTGCTGCGCATGCGTGGCCGGTTTTGGGCGCCCGGCGATCTCGAGCGCGTCGCGGAGCAGCTGGAGGCGCCGATCAGCCGCCCCGAGGAGTCGATGACGTTCGCGCAGCTGCGGCGGAGCCGCCCGCGGATGCTGCCCTGGTACGAGCGCCTGCTCCGCCTCGGCTGAACCGGGCCACGGCGACCGCTGTCGCCGCCGCGTCGGGCGTGCGTGCCAGGATGACGGACGTGAGAGCGTCGACCGCATCCACCGCCGCCGTGCCGCGCAGCGCGGGCCGGCTGACCCCGTCCGCCGACGTGACGGTCGAGCGGCGGTTCCCCGGTGAGCCCGCTGCCGTGTTCGTGCGGCATTACTGGCTGCCGCGGTGGAGCCTCCCCGCGGGCGAGCTGCGGCGGGAGGCGGTGCTGGAGTACCCGTCGGCGAACCTCGCGATCGAGCCGGCCGCGGCGGCGCTGCACCGCGCGAACCGGGGACTCAGCACGCGGACGCTCACCGGCTCCGGCTGGACGTTCGGCGCCCTGCTGCGGCCCGGCGTCGCGCGCGGCTGGGCCGGCGCGTCCCTGCGGTCGCAGCCGCCGGTCATGGCGCTCGACGGACTCGGCGACCGGGAGACCGCGGCAGCGCTCGCGGCGTGCGTGCCGGCCGTCCGTGCCGCCATGACGGACGGTGACGGCGGATCCGCGATCGCAGCATTCGAAGCGGCGCTCGCGACCCTGCCCTCCCCCGGCGACGACGCACGCCTGGTCGACGCGATCGTGGCGGCCGTCGAGGAGGATCGCGACCTGCTCCGCGTGGAGCAGCTGGCCGGGCGGTTCGGGCTCGGCGTCCGCAGCCTCCAGCGCCTCATCGCCGGGCACCTCGGGTTCGGGCCGAAGTGGCTGATCCAGCGGTACCGGCTGCAGGAGGCCGCGGCCGCGCTCCGGTCGGATGCCCCTCCCCGGCTCGCCGCCCTGGCAGCCGACCTGGGCTACGCGGACCAGGCGCACTTCAGCCGCGAGTTCGCGGCGGTGATCGGCACGACGCCGCGCGCCTACGAGTCGCAGGCGGCCCAGAACGCTCGGCACCCATGACGGATACGCACGCCGCCGCCCTCGCCCGCCTTCGCGAGCGCTGGAGCCTCACGCCCGACGGCGACGCCTTCGCCACGGCGACCAGCGTGCTGCAGCCGGTCCGCGCGGAGGGTCGCCCGGCCTTCCTCAAGCTGGCGATCGACGACGAGGAGCGGGCCGGCGGCGAGGTGCTGCGCTGGTGGCAGGGCCGCGGCGCGGCCGCCGTGCTCGCCGCCGAGGGCGACGCGCTGCTCCTTGAACGCGCGACGGGCGACCGCGACCTCGCCCGGCTCGCCGCCTCCGGCCCGGACGGGGACGACGAGGCGACCCGCATCCTGTGCCGGGTGGGCCGGCGCCTCCACGCCGCCGACGGCCCGGGGCGGCCGGAGGGGTTGGCCGGGCTGTCGCGCTGGTTCCGCGAGCTGCCTCTCCACGCGACCGACGCATCCCACGCCCACGACGGCCTCTACCCGCGTGCGGCGGCCGAGGCGGCGGCCCTGCTGGCGCAGCCGGCGGAGGATGTCGTGCTCCACGCCGACCTGCACCACGGCAACGTGCTCGACTTCGGCGAGCGCGGCTGGCTCGCGATCGACCCGAAGCCGGTGCACGGCGACCCCGGTTTCGACGTGGCGAACATCCTGTGCAACCCCGGACCGGAGGTGGCGCTGCGGCCGGGGCGCCTGGAGCGCGCGGTCGCCGTCATCGCGGCGGAGACGGGGATGGCGGCGCGCCTCGTCGTGCGCTGGACGCTCGCCTGGGCCGGCCTGTCGGCGGCGTGGTCCGAGCGCAGCGGCGGTGACGCGTCGGTGGCCGTCGGGGTCGGGAGGCGCGCGCGGGCGCTGCTCGACGGGTGACGGTCGCGCTCGGCCTGGTGGCTGCGGGTCGTCAGTCCCGTGGCCGCGGGGTGTCGTCGAGGATCAGCTGCAGGAACGCGAGGTCGAGCCAACCGCCGAACTTGGCGCCGACCTGCGGCATCAGGCCGACGCGCTCGAACCCGAGCTTCTCGTGCAGCCGGACCGACCCGGTGTTGCCCGCCTCGACCGCCGCGACCATGACGTGCTTGCCGAGGGAGCGCGCCCGCTCGATCAGCGCCTCCATCAGCCTCCCGCCGAGTCCGGCTCCCCGCTGGTCGCTGCGGACGTACACCGAGTGCTCGACGGTGTGCCGGAAGCCGTCGAACGGCCGCCAGTCGCCGAACGATGCGTACCCGGCGACCTCTCCGTCGTCGTCGAGGGCGACCAGCACCGGGTAGCCGGCCCGCCGCCGGTCGGCGAGCCAGGCGGCGCGGTTCGCGAGGTCGACCGTCGTGTCGTTCCAGATCGCCGTCGTGTGCTCGACCGCGTCGTTGTAGATCGCCGCGATGCCGGGGACGTGCGACTCGTCCGCGTCCGTGATACGCATCCTGCTCCTTGCCCCCGCTGCTCGTCGCCCCGCCGACTCGTGAGCACATGTCACCACTCGGCGCCAGAAGTGACATCATGTCACGACTCGGCAGGGCGCGCCGGGCGTGTGGAGGCGGCGGGCTAGCGGCGGCGGCGGGCTAACGGCGGCGGCGCGTGCCGAAGATGCCCTCCACGACGCCGGTGAGGATGTCGCGGGTCGCCTTCGAGCCGAGCACCTGCTCCAGCACGCTGTCCTGCGGCTTCGACGCGGTGCGGCGGCGGGGAGACGTCTGCTTCAGGATGCGCTCGTACTCGCGCTGGGCGGCGTCCCGCCGGCGCTCCTCCTCCTTCGCGGCCTCCTTCGCCGCACGCTCGGCCGCCTTCTGCTGCTGCTCGGCCGCGGCAGCCGCCTCCTTCGCGGCCTTCTCGCGCTCCTCGGCGGCCGCGGCCTCGGCGGCGGCGGCGTCCAGGCGCCGGGCCAGCTGCTCGCGCGCGGAGTCGCGGTCGACGGCGGCGCCGTACCTCGCCTGCAGCGGTGACGCGGCGATCGCCGCCTCCACCCGCTCCTCGGGCGCGGGCGACATCGAGCCCTGCGGGGCGCGGAGGCGGGTCCAGGCCACCGGGCTCGGCGCGCCCTTCTCGTTCATCACCGTCACCACGGCTTCGCCGATCCCGAGCGATTGGAGGACCGCCGCCAGGTCGTAGCCGGAGGTCGGGTAGGTCGACACCGTCGCCTTCAGCGCCTTCGCGTCGTCCGGGGTGAAGGCGCGGAGCTGGTGCTGCACGCGCGATCCGAGCTGGGCGAGCACGTCGCCCGGCACGTCCTTCGGCGTCTGGGTGACGAAGAAGATGCCGACGCCCTTCGACCGGATGAGCCGCACGGTCTGGGCGATGGAGGCGAGGAAGTCCTTCGACGCGTCCCGGAAGAGCAGATGCGCCTCGTCGAAGAAGAACACCAGCTTCGGCTTGTCGAGGTCGCCGACCTCCGGCAGGTCGTTGAACAGATCGGCGAGCAGCCACATGAGGAACGTCGAGAACACGGCCGGCTTGTCCTGCACGCCGGGGACCTCCAGGAGGCTGACCACCCCGGTCCCGTCCGGCGCGACCCGCAGGAACTCGGCCGTGTCGATCTCGGGCTCGCCGAAGAACGCGTCTGCGCCCTGATCGGCGAACGCGATGAGCTCGCGCAGGATGACCCCGACGGTCGCGCTGGAGAGGCCGCCCAGCCCCGCCAGCTCGCCCTTGCCCTCGTCGCTCGTCAGGAACGTCAGCACGGCGCGGAGGTCGGCCAGGTCGAGCAGCGGCAGCCCCGCGCCGTCGGCGTAGTGGAAGACCAGGCCGAGACTCGACTCCTGCGTCGCGTTCAGGCCGAGCACCTTCGACAGCAGCAGCGGCCCGAAGCCCGCGACGGTCGCGCGGATCGGCACCCCGCGCCCGACGCCGCCGAGCGAGAAGAACTCGGTGCTGACGGCGCGCGGCGACCAGTCCTGCCCGATCGCGCCGGTGCGCTGCAGCAGCGCGTCGCCGCCTTCGCCCGGCACGGAGATGCCGGACAGGTCGCCCTTGATGTCGGCCGCGAAGAC
The DNA here is from genome assembly GCF_056755495.1 of Leifsonia sp. KNZ12-8B. Classification (NCBI taxonomy): domain Bacteria; kingdom Bacillati; phylum Actinomycetota; class Actinomycetes; order Micrococcales; family Microbacteriaceae; genus Leifsonia; species Leifsonia sp. KNZ12-8B. The sequence continues at coordinate 36,660 of NZ_JBPGXM010000007.1, read as the reverse complement.
CGGCACCCCGGCGGCGGAGAGCTGCTCCGCGAGCACTTGGAGCGTCTTCGTCTTCCCGGTGCCGGTCGCGCCGGCGATCAGCCCGTGCCGGTTCGTCATGGCGAGCGGGATGCGGACGGGGACGTCGGCGAGCGGCTCGCCGTTGACGAGCGCGCCGAGTTCGAGCGCCGGGCCGTCGAAGGCGTAACCGGCCCGCACCGCGGCGACCTCCTCCGGGGTGAGCGGAGCGGTGGAGGCGGCGGTCGCAGGAGCAGCCTTCGCCCGCGCCGCCGCCGCCTGCGCCTCCGCGCGCGCCGACGCCTCCTGGGCCCGCCGCACCGCCTCCGCCGCCTCCGCCTGCAGCCGCTCGGCCTCCGCCGCCGCGGCCAGCGCCTCCGCTTTGGCCTTCTCCAGCGCTTCCGCGTCGCTCATGCGGCTCACTGTACTGACGACCGGCCCAGCGGCCTAGGCAGGCAGCGGCCTAGGCGGGCGGCGGCCTAGGCGCGCGCAGCCTCCCGCATCCCCCACGCCTGCCCGTAGCCGCCCTCGGCCTCGGGCCGCGCCATCAGGTCGAGGAAGGGCTGCGCGTCGAACGCCTCCGGGCCGAGCACGCCCGCGCCCGACCAGACGCCGGTCGCGAGCAGTTCGAGCGCGATGACCGGGTTGATCGCCGTCTGCCAGACCACGCACTGCGACTCGTACTCGCGCATCGTCCACTCGTTGTCGCTCACGTGGTACAGGTACACCTCGCGCGGTCGCCCGTCCGTGCCGAGGCCGGTGACGTTGACGCCGGCGCAGGTCTTGCCCGTCATCCGCGGTCCGATCGTGGCCGGGTCGGGCAGCGCCGCGGCTACCACGTCGCGCGGGGCCACCTCCACGGGTCCGTTCGCGCTGCGGACCCGGATCGGCGTCGTGGAGTCGAGGCCCAGCAGGTGCAGGGTCTTCAGCACCCCGATGAACTCGGCGCCGAGGCCGTACTTGAAGGTCACCCGCCGCGCGTCGAGCCAGCGCGGCATGAGCAGCACCTCCTCGTGCTCGACGTTGACGCACTCGACCGGGCCGATGCCCTCGGGGAAGTCGAACACCTCCGGCTCGCTGAACGGCTCGGTCGTGCGCCAGCCGGAGTCCTTCTCGAAGATCACCGGCGGGTTGAGGCACTCCTCGATGGTGGTCCAGATGCTGAACGATGGCGCGAAGATCTCGTTGCCGGCCTCGTCGCGCACGACGAGGTTCGCGCCGTCGCGGGTGCCGAGCTCGTCGATCGACGCGAACAGGTGGTCGGCCGCGTACCGCGCGAACACGTCGCTCAGCCCGGGCTCGACGCCCATGCCGACGAGCGCGAGCCGGCCCGCCGCCTCCCAGTCGCCGCGCTGGGCGAACTGGTCGTCGCCGAGCTTGACGCCGGTCTGCGCGTACGGATCGGTCGGGTGCGGCTCCGACAGGCTCATCGCCATGTCGAGGTAGTCGGCCCCCGCGGCGAGCGCCCCGGCGAACACCGTCGGCACGAACGACGGCTCGACCGCGTTCATGACGTGGGTCGCGCCGTGCTCGCGCGCGACGGCGGCGACCACATCCGGGTCGGAGGCGTCGATCGCCGCGGTGCGGAACCGGGAGGCGACCTCGTCGCCGTGCCGCTCGCGGATCCACGCCACGGTCCGCTCGGCGCGCGCCGGGTCGTAGTCGCTGACGACGATGGTCTCGTAGAACGCGCGGCGTGCGGCGATCTTGGCGATGGCGTCGCCGACGCCGCCCGCACCCACCAGGAGAATCCTCATCCGCCAGACGCTACCGGAGGAGGGCGGCGCCGGGCCAGCATTCCGCGCCGGCCCGGCGCCGTGCACGCGCCGCGCAGGCGCCGCGCAGGGCTCAGTCGACGAGGGCCGCGCCGGTCACACAGGTGATGTTCGCCGCGTCGGCGGGCAGCGTGGACGTCACCTTCCAGTCCTTCGCGACACCGGACTTCAGCTTCGTCACGGTCGTCTCGGCACGCGCCTGGACCGCGTTGGTGTCGCGGGAGACCCAGCTCACCGTGATGCGCACGTCGCCGCTCTTGGCCTCCGGCAGCGTGATGGTGCCGGTCGCCGTCACGGCGCCGGGCGTCGTGTCGCACCCGACGGTCCTGGTGCCGCTGATGACTCCGGCGCCCGGCTTGGCGTTGGGCGAGCTCGTGGCTGTCGGGGTGCCCGTTGCCGAGGGCGCCGCGGTCGACGTCCCGGTGCAGCCGGAGAGCAGGAGGGAGGCGCCGAGGGCGGCGACGGCGAGGGAGGCGGTGCCGAGAGTGCGTGCGTTCATGGTGGTTCCTTTGAGGTCAGGGGTCGGACTCGGGTTCAGCGGACCAGCCGCGCGGTGACGACCAGGTTGCGGGTCGACGGGGCACCGCTCGGCGTCTGCAGGCAGGTGATGAGGACGAGCCGGTCCGGCGCGTTCGTCCACACGGCTCGGGAGGCGGCCAGCTCGGTCTTGTCGATGACCGACCAGCCGGTGACGGCGTAGGAGAGCGAGCCGAGGAGGACGCGGGTTCCCGGCCGCACCGCAGCCGTGCCGCGCTCCGTGTCGATGAGGTGGTTGCCGGGTGCGACGCCTCCCCCACGGACCGAGTGCAGGGCGACATAGACCGTCCCGTCGCCCGCGTGCGCGGGGTCGGCGCCTCGGTCGCGCACCAGGTATGCGGCGGTGAAGCCGGGAGGCGTGACCACGCCGTCGACGCTGTTCAGCGCGCCGAGTGGCACGTCCAGGGCGACGTCGGGGACGCGGAGGCGCAGCCCGGTGTTGGGCACGACCTCCATCCGCCGCTGCTGGGCGGGTGTCGGGACGACACCCGCCTCGACCCGGATGCGGTTCCCCTCCAGGTCCGGCAGCGTGCCGGACGCCTCCGTCGCGACCGCCGCGCCGAACGGGCCAGGGCCGAGCAGCCCCGGGCTGAGGAACGCGGCGACGGCGGCCCCGAGCAGCGCTGCGGCGACCGCGGCGAGTGCGAGCGAGACCAGCCGGCGGGACGTGCCGACACCCTCCCGCCGCCGCGCCCTGGCGTGCCTCATCGGCCCGTTCCGCCGCGTGCGCGGCGCCGGACGATCAGCGCCGCCGCGGCGGCCAGGAGTCCAAGCACCCCGAGCGCGGTCGGCATCGACAGGTCGCGAGCCGGCTCGGCGACGGCTCCACCGGTCTGCGCCGCCACGCCCGGCAGGACGACCGGTTGGTGCAGCGGAGGCTCCGGGACGAGCGGGGTCGTGACCGACGCCGGGGCGGAGGCCACCGGCTGCTCGGCGGGATCGACGCCGGTCGCGACCGCGGAGCTGCCGACCGCACCCGCGCTGATGTCGGTGCGGCTGACGCGGTAGTCCGCGACGGCGGTCGCGGTCTCGCCGGGGGCGAGCGCACCCTCCTCCCCCGGCCAGTCCACGGTGAGCGCCGAGAGACCGGGGAGCTCGTCGACGATGTCGACGGCGGTGACGGTGACGTTGCCGCTGTTCTCGACGGCGTAGCGATAGCGGAGCGCATCCCCGACGCGGGCGGGCTCGTGCACGCCGGAGGCGTCGACCGTCTTGACGAGCGTGAGCGCGGGGGCCGCGACGAGCGGCGTGTCCGTCTCGGCCGGTCCGGTCGCCACTCCGTCGCCGTCCGGGCTCGTGCCCGTCGCGACCGCCGTGCCGGACACGTGGCCGGTGTCGATGTCCTCCTGGGTGACCGCGTAGGTTCCCGTGGCGACCGCCGACTGTCCGGGCGCCAGCACGCCCGGCTCGCCCGGCCACTGGTAGACGAGCTCCGACAGCCCGGGAAGGAGGTCGCTGAGCGTGATGCTGGTCAGGGTCACGTTGCCCGTGTTCGTGGCGACGAACGTGAAGCCGATCCGCTCCCCCGGCGTCGTGGCCTGCGACAGGGCCGACCCGTCCGCCTCCGCCTCGATGGTCAGCGCGGGAGCGCCCACCAGCGGGGTGTCGGTCTCTGCCGAGGTGGAGGGCACGTCGCCGCCGTGCGGCTCCGTGGCGCGGGCGGACGCGGCGTTGGCCACGTGCCCGGCGTCGATGTCGGCCTGCGTGATCGCGTAGGTCGCGGTCGCGGTGAAGCTCGCGCCCGGCGCCAGCACGCCGGTGTCGCCCGGCCACGAGGTGGTCGGCGGCGAGAGTCCGGCCAGCGGGTCGGCGAGCTCCACCTCGTGCAGCGTCACGGTGCCGCTGTTCGTCGCCGTGAGCGTGTAGGTCACGACGTCGCCGGGCTTCACCGGGTCGCCCAGGCCCGACGTCTCGGCCGCTTTGGCGAGGACCAGCGACGAGGTCGTCGACAGGGCCGTGTCGGTGGAGGCCTCCGGCGCGGCCACCATTCCTCCGTCCGGCCGCGTGCCGCTCGCCGTCGCGACGTTGAGCAGCCGGCCGCGGTCGAGGTCCGCCTGGGTCAGGGCGTACGTGGCGGTCGCGGAGGCGGTCTGCCCCGGCGCCAGCAGCCCGGGCTGCGCGGGCCAGGTGTAGTCGAGCGCGGTGAGGCCGTCCAGCTCGTCCGCGATGGCGACGCCGCTGAGGGTCACGTTGCCGCTGTTGGTGGCGGTGAGGCGGTAGGCGATCCGGTCGCCGACGCGGGCGGGGTCGCCGACCGCGGTCGTGTCGGCGGCCTTCGTCAGGGTCAGGGCGGCCGACACCACCAGCGGGGTGTCGGTCGCCGCGGGCGGCGAGACGACAGTGGCGCGGGTCGGGTCGAGGCCCGATGCGGTCGGGCTGTTCGCGAGGTGCCCGGCGTCGATGTCGGCCTGGCCGACCGCATACGTCGCGGTGCCCGTGGCCTGCTGACCCGGTGCCAGCACGCCCGCGGCGGCCGGCCAGGAGTACCGGACGGCGGAGAGCCCTGCGAGCGGGTCGGCCAGTGTCACGCCGGTCAGCGTGCTGTTGCCGCTGTTGGCCACGGTGAAGTGGAACGTCACGACGTCGCCGGGAGCGGCGGGCTCCTGCACCGCGGAGGCATCGGCCGTCGCCGCGAGGGCGATCGCGGCGACCCGCACCAGCGGTGTGTCTGTCGCACTCGGCTCGGCCAGAACAGCGCCACCGGAGGCCGGGGAGGCGGACGCCGTCGCCGTGTTCGCCACGTGCCCGGCGTCGATGTCGGCCTGGGTGATCGTGTACGTCGCCGTTGCCGTCGCCTCAGCACCGGGAACGAGGAGGCCGGCGGCCGCCGGCCAGCTGTACCGCACCGCGGACAGGCCCGCCAGCGGGTCGGCGACGGCCGCCTTCGTGAGCGTCGTGTTGCCGTCGTTGCGGAGCGTGAACCGGAAGGCGATCGTGTCGCCCACCGACGCGGGCGAGTGCACGGCGGACGCGTCGGCGGCCTTCGCCACCAGGAGCGCGGCGACCGCCGCGAGCGGCGTGTCGGTCGCCGCGGGCATCGCCGCGACGGCGGCGCCCGCCGGGTCGACGCCGGTGGCGGTCGCCGTGCTGGCGACGTGCTCGGCGTCGATGTCGGCCTGCGCGACCGGGTAGGTCGCGGTGGCCGTCACCTCCTCTCCCGGGGCGAGGACCCCGGCAGCACCCGGCCAGGCGTACTCGAGGGCGGAGAGCCCGGCCAGCGGATCCGCGACCGTCACCCCGGACAGGGTGGTGTTGCCGTCGTTGCGCACGAGGAACCGGTAGGCGATCGCATCGCCCACCTTCGCGGGCGAGGCCACCGCAGAGGCATCGGCCGTCTTCACCAGCGCCAGGGCCGCCGCCGTCACCAGCGGCGTGTCGGTCGCCGCCGGCCGCGCGTCGACCGCGGCGCGCTGCGGGTCGAGTGCGGAGGCGGTCGCCGTGTTCGCCACATGGCCGGCATCGATGTCCGCCTGCGTGATCGCATACGTCGCCGCCGCGGTCGCCTCCTGCCCCGGAGCGAGCACCCCCGCCGTACCCGGCCAGACGTACCGGATGGCCGAGAGCCCCATCAGCGGGTCGGCGACCTCCACGCCGGACAGCGTCGTGTTGCCCTCGTTGCGGAGCGCGAACCGGTACGCGATCGCGTCACCCGCCTTCGCCGGGGACGACACCGCGGAGGCATCGGCGGTCTTCGTCACCGTGAGAGCCGACGACACGGTCAGCGGGGTGTCCATCGCCGCCGGAGTGGCCACGACGTCCGCCGCGGCCGGGTCGAGGCCGCTCGCGGTCGCCGAGTTCGCGACGTGCCCGGCGTCGATGTCGGCCTGCGCGATGGCGTAGGTCGCGGTCGCCGTCGCCTGCTCGCCCGGAGCGAGGACGCCCGCCGCGGCGGGCCACGTGTACGTGATGGCGGAGAGTCCGGCCAGCGGGTCGGCGACCTGCACGCCGGTCAGGGTGCTGCTGCCGCTGTTCGTCACGGCCAGGCGGTAGGTGATGACGTCGCCCACGACGGCGGGTGCCGCGACCGCAGAGGCGTCGGCCGTCCCCGCGAGGGTCAGCGCCGCGGTGCGCGTCAGCGGCGTGTCCGTCGTGCTCGGCGACGCGTTGACGGGGGTACCGGCCGGGCCGGCGCCCGAGGCGGTCGCCGTGTTCGCCACGTGACCGGCGTCGATGTCCGCCTGCCGGACGGCGTAGGTCGCCGTGGCCGTCGCCTCCTGCCCCGGAGCGAGCACCCCCGTCGTACCCGGCCAGGTGTAGGTGAGTGCGGACAGGCCGGCCAGCGGGTCGGCGATCGCCACTCCCGAGAGCGTCGTGTTGCCGTCGTTGCGTACCGTGAGCCGGTAGGCGATCGTGTCACCCGCCTTCGCCGGGGACGACACCGCGGAGGCGTCGGCCGTCTTCGTCAGGGTCAGCGCCGACGCGGCCGTCAGCGGCGAGTCGGTGCTGCTCGGCGCGGACTCCACCCCGGCGCCGGAGAGGTCCGTCGCCGAGGCCGATGCCGTGTTGCCGACGTGCCCGGCGTCGATGTCGGCCTGCGTGATCGCGTAGTCGGCGGCGGCCGACGCGGTCTGGCCGGGGGCGAGGTCACCCGCAGCCGCCGGCCACGTGTAGCGCAGCGCGCCGAGTCCGGCGAGGCCGTCGTGCACCGCCGCGCCGGTGAGGGAGACGGTCCCCGTGTTGCTCATGCTGAACCGGTAGGTGATGACGTCGCCGACCTTCGCCGGGGTGGAGACGCGGGAGGTGTCTGCGGTCTTGGTGAAGGCGAGGGCCGGGGCGCCTTCGATCGGCGTGTCCGTGCTCGCGTCGTTCGACACCACCGTGTCGCCGCCGGGACCGGCGGCCGTCGCATGGGCGGTGTTGGTCACGTGTCCCGCGTCGAGGTCAGACTGCGTGAGGGCATAGGTCGCCGAGCCGGTGGCGCTCTGCCCGGGGGCAAGCGTCGCGGGCGCGCCCGGCCAGCTGTAGACGATGCCGGAGAGTCCGGTGAGCTCGTCGGTCACCGCTACCGCATCGAGTGTCACATTGCCCGAGTTCGTGATGCTGAAGCCGTAGCGGAGGGTGTCGCCCATCCGCACCGGCGTGTGGAGACCCGAGTCGTCGGCCGTCTTCACCAGCCGCAGGCCGGGGGCCGCGGTGAGCGGCGTGTCCGTGGCGGCCGGGGCCGAGGCGACCTGGTCGCCTGAGGGAGCGGACGCCGTGGCCGTCGCACGGTTGGCGACGTGACCGGCGTCGACGTCCGCCTGACCGATCGCGTACGTGGCCGTCGCGGTCGCCTTCTGACCGGGTGCGAGCACGCCGGCCGCTGCCGGCCAGGCGTACGAGAGCGCCGAGACTCCGCTCAGCTGGTCGATCACGGCGACGCCCGAGAGCGACACGTTCCCGGTGTTCGTCACCTCGAACCGGTACGTGACCGTCTCCCCCGGCGTCGACGGAGTGGAGAGGGCGCCGGTGTCTGCGGTCTTCACCAGCCGGATGGACGCCGCCTCGGCGAGCGGCGTATCGGTCGCTGCGTCCGGCGAGACGGCGTGCTCCCCGCCCGTGCCGGACCCGGCGGCTATCGCGCTGTTCGCGACGTGACCGGCGTCGATGTCGGCCTGGGTGACGGTGTAGGTCGCGGTCGCGGTCGCCTTCTGGCCCGGCTGCAGCGCGCCAGCGGCTCCGGGCCAGGTGTACGTCAGCCCCGACAGCCCGGCCAGACGGTCGGCGATCGCCACGCCGGTGAGGGGAAGGTCGCCGTCGTTGGTGGCCGCGAAGGAGTACGTCAGCACATCGCCCGCCCGTGCCGGGGTGTGCAGCGACGAGGCGTCCGCGGTCTTCACGAGCGCGAGCGCCGCCCGGGCGCCCGCGACCTTCAGCTCCTTCACGAGGGCGGTGTCGATATTCGCCCAGTTGTCGATCAGGCGGTTGTTGCCCCAGGTGCCGCCGGAGGTCGTGTCCGTGGAACCGGGGTTGAAGTACGGGTTCCCCGAGCGCGAGCAGGAGCCGATGCCCCACCCGTGCACCCCGCTCGCACTGTCCGCACCGGTCGGGCCGGAGGCGAGCTGCGGGGTGGTCGAGCACTTGATCGCCGCCTGCGGATCCTCCTTCGGGTCGCTCAGCGGGGTGTCGTCCCAGAAGATGCGGTTCTGTTTGCCGTCCTGCGGGCCGTTGAGGCGGGTGACGACGACGCCGCGAGGTTCCAGTTCGACGTCGTTGTCGTCGAAATGCACCTCGGCGTGTGCGGTGGTGGAGACCCGGAACGCGATGGGCGTCGACGTCGGGATGGGCGCTCCTCGACCGTCCTCGCCGTCGAACGAGATGGTCGCACGCCCGCCGACGACCGCGGCGTCGAAGCGGCGATCGGCGGCTCCCGCGTAGGAGCCGTCGCCGTCGGCATCCACCTCGACCAGGACGGTGCCCTCGAAGTGGGAGATCGCCAGGCGCAGCTCTCCTGCACGGCTGCCGGGAGACGCGGCCGCGTACGAGACGTCGTCGATCGTCGGCTCGGCGGCCGCGGGCAGCAGCCAGGTGCTGGAACCGCCGGGCAGCGTCACCGTCGCCGGCAGGTCGGCGGCGGGCGCCGCGAAGAAGATCTTGTACGGGGTGTGGGCGCAGGCGTCGTCGCTCGGCGCCGCGTACGAGACGGAGCGGTGCAGGGAGGCGCAGGTGACCGGGTCGGCGTTGCCGAAGGCGTCGGCCTCGAAGCGCGCCGCCGAGCCGTCCATGCCGAAGCGGTCGACGCGGTACACATAGCCGCCCTCGGTGACGTACCAGAGCGACAGGTCGAGCGAGGAGGAGTTGTCCTGTGCGTACGACTCGGTCCACACGCGTCCCGCCACGTCGGCGCCTCCCGACTGTGCGCCGACGTGCCAGGTCATGTTGACGCGGCTGAGGTCCTTGCCGTCTCCGATGCCGTTCGGCGCGGGGATGGCCACGGTCCACACCCCGGAGACGGCGCTGACCTGCGAGAAGGAGCAGGCCGTCCCGTTGGCGGCGGAGGGGACGAGCGCCGTGCAGCGCAGCGCCTCGGTGCCGTCGGGAGCCGTCACGACGACGACCGGGTCGAACGCCTTCGACGAGTTCGACCCGATCTTCCGGATCTCCGCCACGACCGTCTCGCCGCTCTTGGCGTAGACGTACCAGGTCTGAGCCTCCGACGTCGTGCCTCCGACCGGATTGGTCTCAGCGCGCGCGGGCGACGGGAACGCCCCCACGAGCATCGCCACCAGGGCGATCAGCGTCAGCAGGGCGACGGCGAGGGTCCCTCGACGACGGCGAGGGGGAATGGGGAGCGTGAGCGCACGGGACACGGGCGGCCTTCGGGTGAGGATGCGCGCGGTCGGGCGGGGACCCGGAGCGCGCGAGGGCCGCCGTGCAGGCGGAACGGCGACCGGATCAGTAGGGACGCCTCACTATAGGTATGTGCGACCTGGTATATCAAATGCGGGATGCGTGGCGGGGGAAGAACGGATGCGGCGCCGCGCTCTCGAGCGCGATCCGGTGCGCCAGCGGCGCCCACACGATGACCGCGATCGCCGCGCCGAGCAGCAGGCCGCCCACCGTGTCGCTGAGCCAGTGCGCTCCGAGATACGTGCGGCTGACGGCCATCAACACCGCCCAGGCGCCCCCGACGCACCACACCCACACCCGCGGGAACAGGATGCCGAGCACGACCACCATCGTCGCCGCGTTCGCCGTATGCCCCGACGGGAATGAGCCGGTGTCGACGTGCACGAGGATGTCCGTCGGCCGCGCCCGGCCCACCGTGTGCTTGAGCAGCTGGACCGCGCCCAGCGAGAGCAGGCTGGCGAGCGCGAAGTACACGGCGCCCCACGGCCTCCTGAACGCCAGCAGCAGCAGGAAGATGACCAGCGGCACGACCACCGAGCCGAACAGCGTCCCTCCCGCGTAGTTGAAGAACAGCGCGGGCGCGAGCCAGAACGGCGAGCGGTGCTCGACGATCTCGCCCATCCACTCCTGGTCGACGCTGAACGCCCGGCTGCGCCGGAACGCGATGATCACACCCAGCCCGACCACCAGCGCGATCGCGACCGATGCCGAGACGACGGGCCACCTCCTGGTGACCTTCGCCGCCTTCGGGATGTCATGGCCGGTGTCGCTCATGCCCACACCGTACCCGTGGGCCGGGGCGCGGCTAGTGCTCGCCGACTCGCGGTATCAGCTGGACGCCCGTTCGGATTCCGTGTTCGAACAGCTGGTATTGCATGAACCGCATCATCCCCTCGATCTGGCCGATCTCGCCGCTCGCCACCGCCCATCCGGTGGACCGCCCGCCCTGCGCCTTGCGGCGGGCGACGAAGGTTTCTCCCGGCAGGGCGGCTCGAAGAGCTCGTGCGAATCCTCGAGAGCGCACATCGTCATGGCGAACCCAGACGACGCCGCCAGCCTCCCGCCCCTCTGCTCGCAGAGACTCGGAGTATGTCGCGGCGTCGGATCGCACCTGTTGTGCGATCGAGACGAGAGAGCCGTCGCTCCAACGGGGAAGCGGAGGGAAGGCCAGGCTGTGCTCTCGACTGCCGCCGTTCACCAACGCGGTACCCAGAGTCGGGGCACCTCCCGGGGATATGACCCAGGATGTGAACACAGGCGCGTAGCCGAATCGCGCGGGGAGGGCGACTCGCACCGAGAATTGCAGCGAACCGTCCGCGTTCACCCTCGACTCATACGGCTCAAACGGACCGAGTAGTGCACCGCAAAGCCGGAAGGCGATCAGCTCGGCCTCACCCGGGTTGGTCGCGTGGAACTCGTGGTGGGCGAACCCAGTCCATTTCTGCTCAGCCTGGTCGCGATCGAGGCAGTAACCGGCTACCTTCGGGACGATCATGTACGGATCGGGATACCGCAATCCCGGGCCCGGCAGCGTCGCTCCAGCCGTCGCTGATGGATCGTCCAGGGGGCTGATGCGCGCCCCGGTCCGGTCTTCGAGCGACTCGGCGACCCGCCACACGGGTGGCACGCTCATCCGCTGACGGTTCGCGGCCGGCGGGGTCGGTGGAAAGTCGGATGTCGACGCCCCGGCTTCGAAGTGGATCCCGTCGTAGTCCGCGAAGAGCACCGACTCGTCGAAGCGGCGGAAATAGGCGCCGGGAATGAACTCCCACGGCTGCGAGTCCGGAACGAAATCCTCCACCGACTCCATGTAGGCCTCGAAGACGCTGCCGTGATGGACCATCGCCAGCAGGATAAGCACATCCCAAAAGAAGCGCCGGGCATCGGCGTTGGTCTCGTCGTAACGGAGAGCCGTCAAGACGCGGCCCGCCTTCTGCGCGCCATCGGCCAGCTGCTCCGCCAGATCGGGTGAGATGCCAGCCACTGTTAGACACTCCTCGTTGGACCACACGAGATCGAGCGCACTGATGCGGCCCGAATGGTGGAGAGCGGTCATTCCCGCGGCGGTCGCTCGCTCGAGGGCGAGCTGCTCGTGGCCGAGAGCGATCGCTGATGATTGGGAGATGAGCTGGCGCCCAATCGACTTCTCGTATTCCCCGTACGTGACAGACGATCGATAGCGATGAGTCGAGAGCACGGATCCGCCCTTGATGCGTGCACTTGCCGACGGCTCGGCGCGCAGTCCGTCGACTAAGGACGCCAGGATGTCCTCATAGTCGTCTGCAACTACGAGAAGCGTCAGAAACGTATAGATGCTGTTCCCCCGCGATCGAAGCAATAGGCCAACCGTGACGCTGACCCAGTAGTCAGTGTGGTGGCCCATCCCGCCGAGGTGCGCCTGCCACTCCGCGGGGCGCGGCTAGTGCGCCAGCGCCGGCACTGTTCGCGGGCGGACGACGAGCCAGAGGGAGGCGATCGAGACCAGCGCGCAGATCGCCATCACGGCCCCCATGGGCGCGGCGCTGCCGACGCCGAGGATGCCGACGATCGGCGACACGATGCCCGCGATGCCGAAGTTCAGGGCGCCGAGGAGGCTCGCGGCGGTCCCCGCCTCGTGGCCGTGCCCGTTGAGCGCCAGCACCTGCACGCACGGGAAGCCGAAGCCGCAGGCGCAGATGAAGAACCACAGCGGGATCGCGACGCCCCAGAGGCCCACGTGCGCCTGGTCGAGCACGACGATGAGCACGGATGCTGCGAGCATCACGACCGTGGTGCAGGCGAGGATCCACTGCGGGCCGACGTACTTGGTGAGCCGGGAGGCCGACTGCACGCCGATGATGATGCCGATGGAGTTCACCGCGAACAGCAGGCCGTACTCCTGCGCGTTGAACTTGTAGATCTCCTGGAAGATGAACGAGCTCGACGACAGGTACGAGAACAGGCCGGTGAAGTTGGCGGCGCCGACGATCGCGATGCCCACGAACACGCGGTCCGAGAGCACGGCCTTGTAGCGCTGCCGCACCGTCGAGTGACCGGCGTCGTGGCGCCGCGCCTTGGGAAGCGTCTCCACGATCCAGAGCGAGACGCAGACGATCACGAACGCGCCGTAGCAGGCGAGCACGACGAAGATGCCGCGCCACGGCATCACGAGCAGCAGCCAGGAGCCGAGGACCGGTGCGAGCACGGGTGCGAGGCCGTTGACCAGGGCCAGCCGGCTGAGCATCCGCACCAGGGGGCGCCCGCCGAACAGGTCGCGCACCATGGCCATCGCCACGACGCCGCCGGCCGCGGCGCCGATGCCCTGCAGCGCCCTGGCGACGCCGAGCAGCTCGACGTTCGGCGCCACCGCCGCGGCGAGGCAGGACAGGATGTGGACCGCCGTCGCCGCGATCAGCGGCGTGCGCCTGCCGATCTTGTCCGACCACGGGCCGACGAGCAGCTGGCCCACGCCGAAGCCGATGGTGGTGGCGGTGAGGGTCAGCTGGATGGCCGCGGTCGAGACGTCGAAGTCGCCCTGCAGCGTGGGCAGGGCCGGGAGGTAGGTGTCGATCGTGAACGGGCCGAGTGCGGTCAGCGCCCCGAGGATGAGGATGTAGGCCAGGCGCTGCCGGCCGGAGAGCGAGTCGCCGGGATGCACGACGGTGGTCACGTGGGAGTCCTTCTGATGGAGGCGGATGGGGCTGCGCGCACCGTCGAGCGCAAAACGACAGCACCGCGGCGGGGCGCGGTGCTGTCGGGTGGAGGTTCGAATCGATTCGACTCGGAAGCTGGGATCGATCCTATCGCACGGCGGCGCCGCGATGTGACCGTTCCCACGGCCGCTGCGGGGGCGCGCTGTCGGGAACCGAACAGCCGACCGGCCGGCCTAGGCCGCGGGCGCGGCGAGCACCGGCGCGAAGGCCAGCTCGGCCGCACCGATCATGAGGATGTCGGCGCCGAGCGCCGCGCGCTCGATCCGCAGCGACTCCGCCGACGCGGCGAGCGCCTGCTCGCCTACCAGCGCGGGCAGGCGGTCGGGGGCGAGCCCGTGCAGCGCCCCGAGGAAGCCGCCGAGCACGATCAGGCCGGGGTCGAACACGTTCGTCGCGGTCCGCAGCGCGGTCGCCAGGTAGCCCAGCTGCCGCTCCACCTCGTCGGTCACCCGTGGATCGCCGGCGGCGACGGCGGCCGTGAGGGCAGCCTCCAGCTCCTCGGCCGCGGCGTCGGTCAGCCCGAGGGCGTCGAGCAACGCCTGCTGGCTCACCTCCGTCTCGAGGCAGCCGATCGCGCCGCAGTGACAGCGGATGCCCGAGGAGTTGACCAGCGTGTGCCCCAGCTCGCCCGCATAGCCGTTGACGCCGGTGAGCGGCGCGCCCCCGACGACGACGCCGGCCCCGATACCCGAGGCGCCGCCGTTGAGGTACACCAGGTCGGAGGCGCCGCGTCCGGCGCCGAAGAGCCGCTCGGCGTCGGCGCCGAGCCGGGCGTCGTTGGCGGCGAGCGCCGGCAGTCCGGTCGCGCGCCCCAGCTCGGCTGCGAACGGCTCCTCCGCCCACCCGAGGTGCGGCGCCAGGCGCACGACGCCGTCCTCCTCGCGCACCAGGCCGGGGACGGCGACGCCGATGCCGACGACGCGGGAGCCGCGCGGCAGCTCCCTGCGCAGCCCGTCGATCATCGCGGCGGCGATGGCGGCGGCCTCGCGCGCGGTCGGGACGTGCCCGGTCGGCCGGCGCAGCCTCCGGTGGACGGTGCCGTCGAGACCGACGACGCCGACCGTCACCGCGTCGATCTCGGGGTTGACGGCGAACGCGACCACCCGCCCGTCGGCGACGACCTCCGGGGAGGGCCGGCCGACCCGGTTGCCCAGCCGCGGCTCCCGCTCCAGCACGAACCCGAGCTGCACCAGCTCGGCGACGAGCGCTCCGACCGTGCTGCGGTTGAGCCCGGTCGCGCGGGTGAGCGCGGAGCGCGGCAGCGGTCCGTCGCGGTGCACCATCCCGAGCACGGTCGCGAGATTGTGCCGCCGCACCGTGTCGAGGTTGGTGCCAGCCGTTGTGCCGTTCATGGTCCCCGCCACCCTATCCCGCCCGCCGCGCGCCGGCGTCGACTCGTGACTCGTTGCGGCTTCCCGCAGGTGCTCACGACTCGACGCGCGCGGCCCGGGCGCTCAGGCGAGCTCCGCGACGCCCCCGACCGCCTCCGCGCTGCGGGAGGTGGCGACCTCGAGCAGCGTGAACGGGAAGTCCGCGGGACCGGTCGCCCGCACCGACGAGCCCGCACGCGTCACCACGTACTCCGCCGTCTCCCCGTCCGGCGACGTGACCGTCACCGAGCGGTCGCCGTCGGGTCCGGGGTACACGGCGAGCGTCAGCCCGTCGCGGTACTCGTAGTCCGGCCGGTCCTCCCGCGCGCCGAGCGGCAGCACGGCGCCCTCGCGCACGTAGAGCGGGAGGCTGTCGAAGCCGTGCGTCTCGCGCAGCCAGCGGCCTCCCTCCACCCGATCGCCGGTGAGGAGGGACGTCCACGTGCCCGCCGGCAGGTAGAACTCGACCTCGGCGGCTGAGAACACGGGCGCGACGAGCAGGTCGCCGCCGAGCAGGTACTGCCGGTCGAGGTGCTCGACCGCCGGATCGCCGGGGAACTCGAGCTGCATCGGCCGCATGACCGGCGTGCCGCGCAGCGCCGCCTCGCGGCCGGCGGCGTACAGGTACGGCATGAGGCGCAGCTTCAGCCTGGTGAACCGGCGGGTGACCTCCACCGCCTCCTCGTCGAACGCCCACGGCACCCGGTACGAGTCGCTGCCGTGCAGCCGGGAGTGGCTCGACAGCAGGCCGAACGCGGTCCACCGCTTGAACACCCCCGGGTCAGGGGTGCCCTCGAAGCCGCCGATGTCGTGGCTCCAGAACCCGAAGCCGCTGAAGGCGAGCGAGAGCCCGCCGCGCAGCGTCTCGGCCATCGACTCGTAGCTCGAGGTGTTGTCGCCGCCCCAGTGCACCGGCATGGTCTGCCCGCCCGTCGTCGCCGACCGTGCGAAGAGGACGGCCTCTCCGCGCCCGCGCTCCTCCTCCAGCACCTGGAACACGGCTTCGTTGTAGAGCTGCGTGTAGAGGTTGTGCATGCGCTCGGGCGACGATCCGTCGAAGTACTCGACCTCCAGCGGGATGCGCTCCCCGAAGTCGGTCTTGAAACAGTCGACGCCCTGCGCGACGAGGGCGCGCAGCTTGTCCTGGAACCAGCGGGTCGCCGCGGGATTGGTGAAGTCGACGAGCCCCATGCCGGCCTGCCACATGTCCCACTGCCAGACGTCGCCGTTCGGCCGCCGCACGAGGTAGCCGGCCTCCGCCGCCTCGGCGAACAGCGGCGAGCGCTGCCCGATGTACGGGTTGATCCACACGCAGACGCGCAGGTCCTTGCCGTGCAGCCGCGCGAGCATCGCCTCCGGGTCAGGGAACGTGCGCGGGTCCCACTCGAAGTCGCACCAGTTGAACTCGCGCATCCAGAAGCAGTCGAAGTGGAACACCGACAGCGGGAGGTCGCGCTCGGCCATCCCGTCGATGAAGGAGGTGACGGTCTGCTCGTCGTACGCCGTGGTGAAGCTGGTGGAGAGCCAGAGCCCGTACGACCAGGCCGGCACCTCCGCAGGGCGCCCGGTCAGTGCCGTGTAGCGCTCGAGGATCTCCGTGGGCGTCGGGCCGTAGATGAGGTAGTACTCGAGGCTCTCCCCCTTCACCGAGAACTGGACGCGCTCGACCGACTCCGAGCCCACCTCGTACGAGACGTGACCGGGGTGGTTCACGAGCACGCCGTACCCGCGATTGGTCAGGTAGAACGGCACGTTCTTGTACGCCTGCTCGCTGGAGGTGCCGCCGTCGGCGTTCCAGACGTCGACCACCTGCCCGTTCTTCACCAGCGGCCCGAACCGCTCCCCCAGCCCGTAGACGAGCTCGCCGACGCCGAGGGCGAGCTGCTCGTGCACGAACGCGCCCTCGCCCTCCACCGTCATGTAGCCCACCGACTTGTGCCCGCTCGAGGTGAGCACCCGGTCGCCCGCCGCGAACGTCAGCGACCACGGGGCACCGCGCCGCACGGTCGCCGTGAGGTCGCCGGAGCGGAGGCTGACGCTCTCGTCGCTCGCGGTCACCTCGCCGTGCCCCTCCTCGGTGCGCAGGGCGAACCCGCGCTCCTCGCGACCGCCCTGCCAGTGCTCGATCCGCACGCCGACCACGCCCTCCAGGGGAGAGCTGAGCGTGACGGTCAGGGTCGGCCGGTTGAGGGTGTCGCCGCGGCGTTCGATGATCTTGCCGGGCGCGGTGATCGTGACGGTCCCCTCCCCTGTGCACACGTCGTACGCCTCCTGGGCGTAGACGGGCGTGACCCCGGGGCGGAGCTGCCAGAAACCATCGGTGAACTTCATTTACTTGACCGCTCCTGCTGTGATGCCGCGCGTGAGGGTGCGCTGGAAGATGAGGAAGAAGACGAGCGTGGGGATGAGGCCCAGCAGCGCCGACGCGGAGGTGGTCGTCACATCCATCAGCCGGTCGCCCTGCAGGACGCTGATCGCGACCGGGACCGTCTGATTGTCGTTGGAGACCAGGAACGTCAGCGGGATGAGGAACTCGTTCCACGTCCAGATGAAGAAGAAGATGAGCAGCACGCTCAGCGTCGGCCGCGAGATCGGCACGACGACGCGCCACAGGATGCGCCAGCGGCCGGCCCCGTCGAGCGACGCCGCCTCCAGCACCTCCTTCGGGAAGGTCCCGTAGACGCTCGAGAGCAGGTACGTGCCGAAGGCGCTCTGGATCACCGTGAAGATGATGATGACGCTCCACACGTTGTCGTACAGCCCGACCTGCTTGAACATGAAGTACAGCGGGTAGAGCAGCGCCTCCTGCGGCAGCATGTTCGCGAGCAGGAAGAGCACGATGATCCAGGTGCGCGCCTTCACCCGCCCGATGCCGAGCGCGTAGGCGTTGAGCACCGAGATCACCACGGCGAGAATCGAGACCACGCCCGCGATGAAGACCGAGTTCCAGAGCTTCCGCGGGAAGTCGACCCGGTTCCAGAAGTTCACGAGCCCGTCCGTGTAGAACTGCGTCGGCAGCTGGAGCGGCCCGCCGGCGTTGTAGTCCGCGGGGCTCTTGAACGAGTTGATCAGGATGAGCAGGAACGGGAACGCGATGGCGACCCCGATCACGATCGCGACGGCGAGGATCACCCAGTCGGTCGCGGTCTTCTTCGGCTTCTGCCGCCGGAGCCGGCGCTGGGCGGCCGGGGGTGCGGAGGCGGACGCCGTGGTCGGCGTGAGGGTGGAGGTCATCAGCGCTCGTTCTCCCTGCGCTCTGCCCGGTTCTGGGCGACGATGAAGAGGATGGACACGGCCACGATCACGACGGTGAGCGCGGTCGCGATGGTGGCGCCGTAGCCGACCTGCTGGCTCTGGAAGAACTCGCTGTACGAGTAGTAGCTCGGGACCATGGTCGCGGTGCCGGGGCCGCCGCGGGTGAGCGTGTAGACCGGCCCGAACACCTTCAGCGCCGCGATCGTGCAGGTGAGCGTGACCACGAAGATCTCGGGCCGGATGATCGACACGGTGATCGAGCGGAACCGCTGGAACCAGTTGGCGCCGTCCAGCTCCGCCGCCTCGTACAGCTCGGGGTCGACGCGCTGCAGCGCCGCCATGAAGATGACGACCGGGTAGCCGAGCTGCACCCAGACCATCACGGCCATGATCGCGGCGAGCGCCGTGTCCGGGCTGCCGAGCCAGTTGTGCTGGAGGTCGCCCAGCCCGACCGCAGCCAGGATGGTGTTCAGCGCGCCGTTGTCGGGCCGCAGGATCCAGCCGATGACGATCGCCGCGATGACCACCGGGAGGATCTGCGGCAGGTAGTACGTGGCGCGCAGGAAGCTGGCGAGCCTCCCGCCGAACTTCTTCCCGATCAGGTCGAACAGCATCGCGGCGAGCACCAGGCCGACCAGGGTCGGGATCACCACCATCGCGACGATCATCGCGATGGAGTTGCCGAACGAGGTCCAGAACTTCTCGTCGGCGAAGAGCCGCTCCCAGTTGTTCAGGCCGGTGAACTTCGGCGGGCGGATGCCGCGGTAGCTCGTGAAGCTGAGGTAGACGTTCCACACCAGCGGGATCAGCACGATCACCGCGAGGAGGACGAACCCCGGCAGCAGGTAGAGCCAGAAGCCGCCCGGCCCGCTGGCCGGCAGCAGCGACTCGCTGCGGCGCCGGTTCGCGGGCCGGGAGGCCTTCGCGTCGAGGGTGGTGGTCACTGGTTCACGATCTCGTCGACGCCGTCCTGGTACTCGGAGCCGAGCTCCTTGTTGACCGCGGACGGGGAGGCGCCGTTGATGAGGTTCTGCAGGCCCGCGTTGAGCTGGTCGTAGAACGTCGGGGTGGGCCAGTCGGGGTAGAAGGCGATGCCGTCCTCACCGGTGAGCGCGTTGAAGTTGGCGATCAGCTCCTTCGACTTCTCGTCGGTGATGTCGTCGGTCTTCGCCGCGACGGGCACGCCGCCGTTGTTGCCGATGATCGCCTGGATCTTGTCGCTCATCGTGATGTCGATGAACTTCTCGGCGAGGCCCTTGTTCTTGGCGCTCTCCGGGATGACCCACATGTTGCCGGCCGAGCCGGGCGACAGCTTCGCGCCGGGGAACAGGAAGGTGCCCCAGTCGTAGCCGGTGATCTCGGTCTGGAACCGGCCGTACCACCAGCTGCCCGAGAAGAAGATCGGGTACTTGCCGGCGATGAAGGCGGTGCCCGCGTCCTCGGCCTTCAGACCCGACGCGTCCTTCGAGATGTAGCCCTTCTTCACCCAGTCGTCGATCGTCTCGGTGGCGTAGCTGAGCTCCTCGCCCTTCCAGTCGACCTTCCCCTTGTAGAGCTGGTAGTCGTCGACCCACTTCCGGTCGGCCTTGCTCAGCGCGAGCTGGTACCAGAGCTGGCCGAGCGGGTACTCGGCGGCCGACTCCGCGAGCGGGGTGACGCCGTTGTCCTTGAACTTCTGCAGCGCCGCGACGAACTCGTCCATCGTCTTCGGCACCTCGATGCCGTACTTCGCGAACAGGTCCTTGTTGTAGTAGACCTCGACGTACTCGCCGTAGTTCGGGACGCCGTACCACGAGCCGGAGCCCATGATGCCCTTGTCGTCGTACTTGGCCGTGGTCTGCAGGCTCGAGGCGAGCTTCTCGTCCCAGCCGTACTTCTTGACCGCGTCGTCGAGGTTGGTGAGCAGGCCCTGGCTCGACAGCAGTCCTGCCGTGGCGTTGCCCTTGTTGTACTCGAGGATGTCGGGGGCCTGGTTCGAGTTGAGCACCTGGGAGGCCGTGGAGCGGATCTGCTCGAAGCTCTTCGCCTCGAGCTTCACCTTCGCGCCGGTCTCCTGCTCGAACTCCGTGATGGCCTCGGTCCAGGCCTTGCCCATCGCCGAGTCCTCGCTCTCGTAGTGCCAGAGCGTGAGGGTCTTGCCCGTCCCGTCGGTGCTGTCGGAGCCGGACTCGGCCGCTCCCGAGCATCCGGCGAGCAGCAGCGCACCGGCGGCCAGGACGGCGCCGACTGCGAGGTGCCGTGAGCGCATCGTGTACCTCCTTGTAGTGGAGTGGGCGCGCGCGTCTCCGGCCTCGCAGCCACTCCGATGCATTTTGTTGGTGACAACAACTTAAGCGACGGAGGGCGCGAATGCAAGAGCGATTTCCGCCCGCAGCGCGGCGCAGAGGGCCAGAATGCTGGCGAGTACAGGCATTGTTCGCGATAGCAACAATGCGCGCCCCAGCGCGCCCGCCGAGGTCAGGCGGCGCCGGCGAGGGCCCGGGCGGGATCGGCGATGAGCTCCGCGAACACGAGCTCGGCGGCGCCGATCAGCAGCTGATCCGCTCCCAGCTCGGCCTCGGCGACGGCCACCCCCTCGCGCACGGAGCGCACGGCCTCCTCGAGCAGGTCGGGAGCACCGTGCGCGCGTGCGCCGCGGTACAGCGCGGCCAGGAATCCGCTCAGGACGACCCTGGTCGGGTTGAAGACGTTGACGGCGCTGCGCGCCGCGATGCGGAGCAGGTCGTAGTCGCGCCGGACGAGCGCGCGGGCCGCCGCGTCATCCGTCGTGGCCAGGCGGTCGCCGAGCAGCAGCGCGTCGGCGGACGACAGGCCGACGGACGCGAGCAGCTCGGCCTGGGTGACCTCGGCCTCCAGGCAGCCGCGCGAGCCGCACGAGCACTGCCTGCCATCGGTGCGCACGAAGGTGTGGCCGAACTCCCCCGCGTAGCCGGCGGCCCCGGTGAGCAGCCGGCCGCCGCTGATCGCGCCGCCGCCGATGCCCGACGCGCCTCCGATCAGGTACACGAGGTCGTCGATCCCGCGCCCGGCGCCGAACGCGCTCTCGGCGCGCAGGGCCAGGACCGCCGCGTTCGCCGCCCACGCCCGGTACCCGGTCGCGCGCTCCAGCATCGCCGCGAGCGGCTCCTCCACCCAGCCGAAGTGCGTCGCCTCGCGGACCGTGCCGTCTGACAGCCGGACCTGTCCCGGCACGGCGACGCCGATCCCGACGACGCGCATCCCGCTCTCCCCCGCCAGCATGCCGGCGATGCCCGCGGCGGCCAGCGTCACGGTCTCGCCCGCCGAGCGCGCGGTGGCCGTCTCGATCCTGACCCGCTTGAGGACGCGGCCGCCCAGGCCGACGAGGCCGACCAGCACGGCGTCCACCTCGGGATTCACCGCGACGGCGGCAACGCGGTCGGTGGCGCTCACCAGCGGACTCGGGCGCCCGCGCGGCGCGCGCTCCCCGGGCCCGGCGACGGGTGACTCGTCGACCGTGACCAGGCCCAGCGCGGCGAGCTCGGCGACGAGATCCCCGACCGTCGAGCGGTTGAGCCCCGTCAGCCGGGTCAGGTCACTGCGCGAGAGGGTGCCGTCGCGGTGGACGAGCCCGAGGATGCTCGCGAGGTTGCCCCGGCGCAGGACCTCGGTCGCGCCGCCCGAGCCGGGGCGGACGGAACTCAGGTCGGGCGCGGACATGTTCCGACAATAGTGCGCGTCACCAGGTGTCGGGACGCGCGCCGAGCGGCACCACCTCCGGCCGCTCCACCGTGGAGGCGAGCGTCACGACCTCGTGCTCCGCGCCCGCGCGCAGCACCGCCTCCATGATCTCCAGCACGTGGAACGCGAGCTCGCCGGAGGCGCGGGCCGGGCGGTCCGTCTCGATGGCGCGCGCGAGGTCGGCCAGGCCGTACCCGCGGCCCGCGTCCGCGTAGCCGGCGGCCACCGGCACCTCCCGGAACCCGGGATCGGCGGAGGTCGCCACCGCGACCGGCAGCGAGAAGTGGTTCGGGTCGGGCACGGCGATCGTGCCGTCCGTCCCGTAGACCTCGAACAGCGGCACGCGCGTGGCCCACACGTCGAACGACATGGTGACGGTCGAGACGACGCCGGAGGCGTGCTCCAGGATGGCCGTCACGTGCGTCTCCACCTCCACCGGGATCGCCGCGCCGGCGGACGGCCCGGTGCCGATGGTGCGCGAGCGCGCCGACCGGCCGGTGGCGCCCGAGACCCGGACGACCGGACCGAAGAACGTCACCAGGCTGGTCAGGTAGTACGGCCCCATGTCGAACAGCGGGCCGCCTCCCGGCTGGTAGTAGAACCCGGGTGCGGGGTGCCACAGCTCGTGACCCGGCGAGCTCCAGGAGGCGGCGGCCGCGACGGGCGCGCCGATGCGGCCATCGTCGAGCAGCGCCCTGGCGGTCTGGATGCCGGTGCCGAGCACGGTGTCCGGCGCGCTGCCGACGCGCAGGCCCGTCGCCTGGGCGCGCTCCAGGATCGGACGCGCCTCCGCGGTGGTCAGCGCCAGCGGCTTCTCGCCGTAGACGTGCTTGCCCGCGTCGAGCGCCCGGAGGGCCACCTCGGCGTGCGCCTTCGGGATGGTGAGGTTGAGCACGACGTCGATCGCGGGATGCTCCAGCAGGGCGTCGACGCTCAGCGCCTCCACCGTGCGGCCGTCGACGCTCTGCTCGGCGGCGACCGCGGCCGCCCGCTCGACGTCGAGGTCGGCGACCGCGCTCAGGCGGAGGTTCGGCAGCTTCGGGAACTCGGCGAAGTACTGGCGGCTGATCACGCCGACGCCGACGACCCCGACGTTCAGCGGGCGGCCCACAGCAGCCCCCGCTCGATGATGGTCCGGACGGGCTGCGACTCGACGATCTCCAGCCGGTGGCCGGGTGCCGAGACGAAGATGCGGCCGTCCCCCCATTGCCGCGTCCAGATCGCGGGCGAGGTGACGGGACGGTGCCACGCATCCCAGGGCCGGACCTCCTGCGTGGTCGTGGCCAGCACGTCGTTGTACTCGTCGCTCAGCACCCAGTACTGCTCGGTGACGAGGTCGAAGTCGTCGATCCCCTCGGTGATGGGATGCGTCCTGCCGTACTCGGTGATGTGGACGGTGTAGGGGATGTAGTTGTCCGACTGCTCGCCGACCCGCTCGGCCGGGTCCTTGCCCGCGTGGTGCGCGAACTGGCCGCCGATCATGTGCAAGTAGTCGGCGTTGTTGCGGTAGGAGTCGGCGATGCCGCCGTGCCAGCCGGCCAGCCCGGCGCCGCCGAGCACGGCTCGCTGCAGGCCCCGGAACTCGTCGTCCTGGATGGTGTTCATGGTGTTGATCTGGAGGATCAGATCGACGGTGTCCATGAAGGCGGCGTCGGCGTAGACGGGCGTGCCCTCCTCCACCCGCACGTCGAAGCCGTTCCGTTCGAGGAACGGGATGAAGAGGTCGGTGGTCTCGACGGGCATGTGCCCGTCCCAGCCGCCGCGGACGACGAGGGCCTGCTTGGTCATGCTTCCTTCCGGGGAGTGAGTCGGGTCGGTCGGGGTGCTCAGTCGGTGGTGGTCCAGGCGCTGCCCGCAGCGGCGCTGCGCTCGACGGCGGCGAGGACGCGCTGCACGTGGAGGCCGTCGGCGAACGACGGCTCCGGGTCGCCTCCGCCCGCGATCGCCTCCACGAAGTCCTTGACCTCGTGGCTGAACGCGTGCTCGTAGCCGATCGCGTGACCGGTCGGCCACCAGTTCGCCATGTAGGGATGCTCGGGCTCGGTCACGATGATGCGGGTGAAGCCCTGCTCGCCGGCGGGAGCGGTGGCGTCGTAGAACTGCAGCTCGTTCATCGACTCGAGGTCGAAGGCGATGGCGCCGCGTGACCCGCTGAGCTCGATGCGCAGGGCGTTCTTGCGCCCGGTCGCATAGCGCGTAGCCTCGAAGGCGCCGATCGCGCCCGCGGCAGCGCCGCCCTCCAGCCGGGCGGTGAACCAGGCGGCATCGTCGACGGTGACGGCGCCGCGACGGTCGGAGGCGGTGCCGGAGAGCCCGACGGACTCCCCCAGCAGCGGCCGCTCCTCCACGAAGGTCGTGAGGGTGCCAGACACGCTCTGCAGCAGCGAGCCGGTCAGGTGCTCGACGAGGTCGACGGCGTGCGCGCCGATGTCGCCGAGGGAGCCGGAGCCGGCGGCGTCCTTGTCGAGCCGCCACGTCATCGGGCCGTTCTCGTCGACCAGCCAGTCCTGGAGGTACAGGGCGCGCACCTGGCGGATCGTGCCGAGCCGGCCCTCCTGCACCAGCCGCCGGGCGTAGCCGATCGCCGGCACGCGCCGGTAGCTGAAGCCGACCATCGACTTCACCCCGCTGGCGGCCGCGCGCTCCGCGGCAGCGGTCATGGCCTCCGCCTCGGCGACGGTGTTCGCGAGCGGCTTCTCGCACAGCACGTGCTTGCCGGCGTCCAGGGCCGCGATCGCGATCTCGGCGTGCGACGATCCGGGCGAGCAGATGTCCACCACGTCGATCTCCGGGTCCTCGATCACCCGCCGCCAGTCGGTCTCCGCGTGCTCCCAGCCGAACTTCGCCCGGGCGGCCTCCACCCGGCTGCGGTCGCGTCCGACGATGGTGCGCATGACCGGCTCGGCCGGGAGGTCGAAGAACCGCGGAGCGACGCGCCAGCCCTGCGAGTGCGCGGCTCCCATGAAGCCGTAACCGACCATGGCGACCCGTAGCTGCTGCGGGGAATCGGTCATCCGTGTCGCTCCTTCGCGTGCGTGCTCGTCGCGGCGCGGTGGCCGCGATGCGACGCTATGGCGGCGTCGGGGAGGCTCGCAAGTTTCCCGGCGGAGTCAGAAAACTTTCGTGCGCGGTGGCGCCGTCGACTCCCGCACCACCAGCGACGTGGCGAGCTCCATCCGGGTGGTGTCGGCCGTGCCGGCGCGCAGCCGCAGGGCCAGTCGCGCCGCCTCCTCCGCCATCTCGCGCAGCGGCTGCCGCACGGTGGTCAGCGCCGGTCGCGCCCACCGCGCGGGCGCGACGTCGTCGAAGCCGACGACCGACAGGTCTCCCGGCACCTCGAGCCCGAGCGCATACGCGGCGTCGAGCACACCGAGCGCCTGGAGGTCGTTGCCCGTCACGATCGCGGTCGGCGGCTCGGCGAGCGCGAGCAGGCGCCGCGCCTCCCGCTCGCCGTCGGCGCGGCTGAACTCCACGGCGCCGACCAGCGCCGGATCGACCGCGGCCCCCGCCTCCGCCATCGCCGAGTGGAAGCCCGCCGACCGCGCCCGCGAGCAGAGCAGGTCCTCCGGCCCCGAGACGAGGGCGATCCGGCGATGGCCGAGCTCCAGGAGGTGGCGCGTGGCGGACATCCCGCCCGCCCAGTTGGTGGCGCCGATCGCCGGCGCCTCCGGGGGCGGATCGCCGGCGGGGTCGAGCACCACGAACGGGATATTGCGGGCGCGCAACTGCCGCCGCTGCTCGGCGGTGAGGTCCGAGAAGGTGAGCACGACCGCGACCGGCTTGCGCTGCAGCACACCCGGGAGCCAGTCGGCGGCCGGCTGGAGGTGGTCGCCCAGCACCGAGAGCGCGAGCACGAGCCCCGCCTCCCGCGTCACCCGCTCCACGCCGCGGATCAGCTCGACCGCCCACTCGCTGCCGAGGTCGGTGACCACCAGCTCCACGATCCCGCCGCGCTCGGGATCGGCTCCGCGCCGGGCGTACCCGGAGTCCAGGAGCAGCTCCTCCACGCGCCGCCGGGTGGCCGTCGAGACGCCGGGCCGGCCGTTGAGCACCTTGGAGACGGTCGACAGCGAGACGTTCGCCGCGCGGGCGATCGCCTCCAGCGTCGGGCGACCGGGAACCGGTAGCGTGCGTTCGGGCATGCAGCAACTGTGTCACGCCCGACCCCGACCGACGACGATCCTGGAGCGACCGATGCCCCTCACCGACCTCACCCTCGCCGAGCTGCAGGCGTTCCGCCCGGATGTGGCGGAGCCCGCAGACTTCGACGCCTTCTGGGCCGACACGCTCGCGGAGTCGCGCGCGGCCGGCGGAGAGGCGGTGCTGGCGCCCGCGACGACCCCCGTGAACCAGCTGATCATCGAGGACCTCACCTTCCCCGGCTTCGGCGGCGAGCCGGTGCGCGCCTGGGTGTCGCGGCCGAAGGACGCGTCGGGCCCGCTGCCGGCCGTCGTCCAGTTCCAGGGCTACAACGGCAGCCGCGGCCTCGCCGGCGAGTACGTCGACTGGGCGCTGGCCGGCTACGTGCACGTGTTCATGGACACCCGCGGACAGGGCGGAGGCTGGGGCTCCGGAGGCGACACCCCCGACCCGCACGGGTCAGGCCCCGCCACCTCCGGCTTCATGACGCGCGGCATCCACGACCCGCACGAGCACTTCTACCGCCGGGTGTTCACCGACGCCGTGCGCCTGGTCGACGCGACCCGCGACCTCCCGTTCGTGGACGCCGGCCGCGTCGCCGTCACCGGCGGCAGCCAGGGCGGCGGCATCGCGCTGGCCGCCGGCGCGCTCGCGGACGGTGTCGCGGCGGTGCTGCCGGACGTCGCCTTCCTCTGCGCCTACCGCCGCGGGGCCGAGGTCGCGGCGGGCGGTCCGTTCGTCGAGCTCGCCACCTACCTGTCCGTGCACCGCGACCAGGTCGACCGCGTGTTCGAGACGCTGTCGTACTTCGACGGGGTGAACTTCGCCCGCCGCATCCACGCACCCTCGCTGTTCTCCGTGGCGCTGATGGACAGCGTCGTGCCGCCGTCGACGACCTTCGCCGCCTACAACCACCTGGCCGCGGAGGACCGCGCGATCGAGGTGTACCCGTTCAACGACCACGAGGGCGGCTCCACCGCGCAGTGGCACAAGCAGGCGGCGTGGCTCGCGGAGCGGTTCACCGCCTGACTCCACTGGCGCACCGCATCTCGCGACTCCGGAGCCCGCGGTCAAGCCCGGCTCGATCTCCGGAGTTGCGCGTCGCCACCCGGCGTGCCGGCTCAGACCTCCGGAGCAACCACCGGCAGCAGCTCGGCGATGAGGAGCACCTCTGCGCCGTCGGTCCACTGCTCGTGCCGGCCGACCCGCAGGCCGATGGGGGCGAACGTCGCGTTCAGCGCCTCCACGCTGCGGAACGGCTCGTGGTGCAGCAGCGCGGGCGGCGGCGCGGCCCGGTGCCGGCCGGCGTCGAACGACACGAAGGAGCCGGTGACGGCGCGTCCGCCCGGACGCAGCACGCGCCTCCACTCGGCGATGGCGGCCGCCGTGTCGGGGAACAGCTGGAGGCCGGTGACGCACGTGACGAGATCGACCGAGGCATCCGGGACCGGCAGGCTCGCGGCGTCCGCGGTGACGATCTCGGCGCCGGGGAGATGCGAACGCGCGACCTCCACCATCCGCGGTGAGAGGTCGGCGCCGATGATCGTGCCGGTGACGCCGCGGGCGCGCAGGGCGCGGAGGACCAGGCCGGTGCCGGTCGCGACGTCGAGCACGTCCAGCGGACGTGGGAGGCCCTCCGCGTCGCGCGGGAGCTCCCGCACGATGAAGTCGGCGACCGCCTCGGCCAGCCCGCGGTGCATCGGGCTCTCGTCGTAGGTGGGCGCGCGGTCGTCGAACCGGCGCCGGATCTCGGCGCGGGCCGCCTCGTGGTCAGTCTCGGACACCCCCGCAGCCTAAACGCCCCCTCCCTCTGACGCACCCCCTCCCTCCGACGCCCCCGCCGCGATCGAGTTGTCGCAACACGCCGTGCGGCGCCGCGCCCCCCCCGCCCCGCGGGGGGCAAGGCGTTTGGGGGGCGGCGGGGGGGGGGGGGGAGGGGGCCCCCCCGGCCCGCCGGCCCCCCCCCCCCCCCCCGGGGGGGGGGGGGCCCCCCCGCCGCCCCCCCCGGGCCGGCTAGTCGACCGGGACGGGGTCGGGGCGCTGGGCATGCACGACGCCGGTGTCGACGCCGCGGCGCTCGCGCGAGCGGTCGATGCCGAACGACACGAACGCGAGCACGATGCCCGCCACGCACAGGATCCCGCCCACCACGATCGGCGACAGGTAGCCGAGGCCCGCGGCGATCGTCAGGCCGCCGAGGTAGGCGCCCGCCGCGTTCGCGATGTTCAGCGCCGAGTGGTTGAGGGCGGCGGCGATCGACTGGCTGTCGTGGGCGACATCCATCAGCCGGGTCTGGATCATCGGCGACAGCGCCGAGCACGCCGCGGCGACGACGAACACCGAGACCAGCAGCCCCACCACGCTCCACGCCGTGAGCCACAGCGCCGCCAGCGATACCAGCAGCACGCCGAAGAACAGCAGCATCCCGCGCTTCACGCTGCGGTCGGCCATGCGTCCGCCCAGGAGGTTGCCGACCGTCATCCCGACGCCGATGAGCACCAGCACCAGCGGCACGGACGACTCCGGCAGCCCGGTGACGGTCGTCACGATCGGCGCGATGTACGTGTACACGGCGAAGAACCCGCCGAAGCCGATCGCGCCGATCAGCAGCGCGAGCCACACCTGCAGCCGGCCGAACGCCCGCAGCTCGTTGCGCAGCGTCGCCGCCGGGTTGCCCGGCTGCAGCGGCACGAGCAGCCAGATCGCCACGAACGTCAGCGCGAAGATCGCGGCGACCACGAGGTACGCGATGCGCCAGCCGTGCGCCTGCCCGATCCAGGTGATGAACGGCACGCCGATGACGTTCGCGATCGTGAGCCCCGACAGGACGAACGCCACACCCTGCCCGCGCTTGCCCGGCCCCATGAGCGAGGCGGCGACCAGCGACGCGATCCCGAAGTAGGCGCCGTGCGGCAGCGCCGACACGAACCGCGCCAGCATCACCAGCGGGAAGGTGGGCGCGAGTGCGGAGGCGATCGTGCCGAGCGTGAAGGCGGCGGCCAGCCACAGCAGCAGCTGCTTGCGCGGCAGCCGCGCGGCGAACGCGGCGATGGTCGGCGCGCCGACGACGACGCCGAGCGCGTACGCCGAGATGATCCACCCCGCCTGCGCGTTCGCCTCGGTGGTGGACTGCGCGTACAGCTGCGGCAGGAGGTCGTGCGCGATGTTGGGCAGCAGCCCCATCGCGACGAACTCGGTGGAGCCGATGCCGAAGCCGCCGAGGGCGAGGGCCAGGAGGGCAAGACGAGTACGGGCCGACGACATCCGCGTCGGCCCGTCGGTAAGCGGGTTCACCGGTTCAGCTTAGTCGAATCGTTTCGACCACGCTGGCCCGCCGCGCTCACTGCTCGCGCAGCGCCTCCTCCAGCCGCTCCACCTTGCCGTCGATCTCGCCGCTGTACCCGGGGCGGATGTCGGCCTTCAGCACCAGCGACACCCGGCTCCCGTACTGCCCGACCGCCTCCGTCGCGCGGCGGATCACGTCGAAGACCTCGTCCCACTCCCCCTCGATCTCCGTGAACATCGACGAGGTGCGGTTCGGGAGGCCCGACTCGCGCACGATCCGCACGGCCGCCGCGACCGCGTCGTGCACCGACGCGTCCGGCCCCTCTCCCCCGCTCGGGGCCACCGAGAATGCCACCAGCATGTTTCCTCCTCACTCCGGCCTCCCGTTCGGGAGGCGCGATCAGTTCTGCGCGGGTCAGTGCCGCTCCACCGTCGCCGGCTGCGGCTCGGCGCCGCGCGGCGTGCGGAACGGCCAGGCGTGCGCGGGCAGCAGATCCAGCGCCGCCTCCGCCCGGTGCCGCTTCCGCCACAGCGCCGCGACCGCCCAGGCGAGCACGGCGAAGTACATCGCGTTGCGCACGGTCAGCACCACGACGAGCCACGGATCGAGCGCCAGCAGCCAGTCATACAGGAACGGGTAGAACACCTGCGTCAGCGCGGCGATGATGCCGACAAGGATCGCCGGCGTGCGGAATCCCCGGCCCTGGTACGCGAGCCCGATGACGACCGGTGCCGCGAGCCAGGCGACGTACTGCGGCGAGCCCACCTTGTTGAAGGCGATGAAGGCCGTGACGAGCGCCAGCGACAGCTCCGGCAGCACCCGGGTCACCGGGGTGTCGCGCAGCACGGCGCGGATGCCGATCAGCACGGTCACGACGGCCGACACGGCGAACAGCGGGTTCATCAGCTCACCCGCCGCGGCCGTCCCGGCGCCGCTGACCTGGAACGTGTTGAGGGCGGCGTCGTAGTAGACCTGGGCCCCCGGCACGCGCAGCAGCGCCTGCCACATCCAGAAGGTGCTGACCGGAGCCTCGACCTGGATGCCACGGGCGGTCTGCGCCGTGATGAAGCTGAGCACGTGCATCCCGGCGCCGAAGATGAGCGGGACGGCGACGATGATCAGGGAGGTCACCACGGCCACCGAGACGATCCGCCACCGGGTGCGGAACGCGACGACGGCCGCGGCCAGCAGCGCCGCCGGCCACACCTTGATCCAGGTGGCGATGGTCAGCACGGCGACCGCGGCCTTCTC
The DNA here is from genome assembly GCF_056755495.1 of Leifsonia sp. KNZ12-8B. Classification (NCBI taxonomy): domain Bacteria; kingdom Bacillati; phylum Actinomycetota; class Actinomycetes; order Micrococcales; family Microbacteriaceae; genus Leifsonia; species Leifsonia sp. KNZ12-8B. The sequence continues at coordinate 6,329 of NZ_JBPGXM010000007.1, read as the reverse complement.
GTGCACCGTCAGCCAGAGCAGTCCCACGATCGAGAGCGCCGCCGAGAAGGCGTCGAGCCGGCCGACCGCGATCGGGCCGAGGAGCAGGAGGAACGCCAGCCACCACCAGGCGGCCGCCAGGCGCCGCGGCTCCCGGCCGACGATCAGCACGGCGAAAGCGGCCGCGTCGACCAGCAGGACGAGCGTCAGCCAGCCGCCGACGTAGTTGTCGACGCCGAACAGCAGCGGCAGCATGATCGGCACGAAGGCGCCGAACGGGTACACCCAGTCCGTCGTGACGCCGACGACCGAGCTGCCGATCGCCGCCAGCCGCGCCCACGGCTCGTAGACGAAGATGACGTCGCCGAGGCCCTTGCCGCCGACGAGCGCGAGGCCGCCGACGACGAGGTGCACGAGGAGGAACGCGATCCAGAGGGCGAAGGGGCTCGCCGCGACCCGCCGGAGCATCCCCATGAGCCCTCATCCTAGGGGACGACCGCGGTGGGCCCGCCCAGACCGGGAGCCGCTACGCGACGCCGTCCGCCACCAGCTCGCGCACGACCCCCGCGAGCTCGCCCGCGATGTCGAGAGCGACGATCGGGCCGCCTCCTGACGCGCGCTCCCCCGCCCGGCCGTGCACCCAGGCGGCCGTCGCGGCGAGCGCGGCGAGCGCCTCCAGCGCCTCCTCGCGCGTTCCGGACAGCACCTCCTCGTGGGTCGCGACCAGCGCGCCCAGCACGCCGCCGAGCACGTCGCCGCTGCCCGCGGTGGCGAGCCACGGCGGGCCGGCGGTCACCGCCCGGTGCGTCCCGGCGGGCGTGGCGACGTGGGTGGTGTGCCCCTTGAGCAGCACCGTCACCCCGAGGAGGTGGGAGGCGCGCAGCGCCCACCCGCCCGGGTCGTCGGCGATGTCGGCGGCGCTGGGCGCCTGCGATCCGTCCTCCTCCGCCCGGGCGATCACGCCGGCGAGCTCGCGGAAATGCGGTGTGATCACGACGGGTCCGGCGGCGTCGCTGACGAGGTCGAGGGCGCCGGCGTCGATCACGAGCGGCGTGCCGTCCTCGATGGCGCGGCGCAGGCGCAGCGCGTCGTCCTCCGGCCGGGTGGAGGCGTCCATGCCCGATCCGATCAGCCACGCCTGCACCCGACCCGGCGCGGTGACCACCTCCGGGCGACGGCGCAGCACCTCCTCGGCCGGACGGGACGCCCCGAGGTAGCGGATCATGCCGACACCCGTGCGCGCCGCCGCCTCCACGCCCAGCACCGCTGCTCCGGGATACAGGTCCGATCCCGTCACGACGCCCAGCACGCCCCGCGTGTACTTGTCGCTCGCCTCCTCCGGCACGGCGATCCACTGCGCGGCGTCGCGCGCCTCCCACTGCCTGACCTCGCTCATCGGCACCTCCGTCCCACACCATATGCTCCGTCCGCGCCCTAGGCTGGCGGCATGGTCACCAGCGAGCGCGCCATCAGCATTCCCGGCAGGGTCGTCGTGTTCGACTACGGCGAGGTCATCTCGCTCACCCCCAGCGACGAGGACCGTGCGGCGCTCACCGCGCTGGCCGGCGGCGACGCGGACGTCTTCTGGCCGGCGTACTGGCGGCACCGTGCGGCGCTCGACCAGGGCACCCTGAGCATCCAGCAGTACTGGCGCAGCATCGAGCGCGAGCTGGGCGAGCAGTGGGGCGACGCGACGATCCACCGGCTGTGGCTGGCCGACTTCCGGAGCTGGCTCACCATCGACCGCGAGACGCTCGACGTGCTGGTCGACCTGAAGGCGGGAGGGACGCGCCTGGCGCTCCTCTCGAACGCCGGGCGCGACTTCGGCTCGTACTACCGCAACGGTTCGCTCGGCGACCTGTTCGAGAAGGTCTTCGTCAGCGGAGAGCTCGGGACGAGCAAGCCGGGCCCGGAGATCTTCCAGCACGTCCTCGACGAGCTCGGCGTCACGGCCGACCAGGCGGTGTTCATCGACAACAAGGAGGAGAACGTGCACGGCGCCGAGGCGGTCGGGATCGCCGGCCACGTCTTCACGACCGCCGCTGACCTCCGGGCATATCTTCAGTCGCTCGCGACTTGAATCGGTACATGGCCTCTCTCTTCGATCCCTTCACGCTGCGCGGCGTCACGGCCCGCAACCGCATCTGGACCTCGCCGATGTGCATGTACTCGGTCCTCGACCAGTCCGGCGTGCCGCAGACCTGGCAGCTGGTGCACCTGGGCGCCCTGGCCTCCGGCGGCAGCGGCATCGTGTTCACGGAGGCGACGGCGGTCAGCCCCGAGGGCCGCATCTCGCCGCAGGACACGGGTATCTGGACGGACGAGCAGGCCGATGCCTGGCGTCCGATCGCCGCATTCATCGCCGAGCAGGGCGCCGTCCCGGGGATCCAGCTCGCCCACGCCGGGCGCAAGGCGTCGACCTGGGCCGCCTGGGGCTTCGAGGGTCGCACGGGCTCCGTGCCGGTGGACGAGGGAGGCTGGACGCCCGTCGCCCCCTCTGCTGTCGCCTTCGACGACTACGCGGTTCCCGACGCGCTCGACCTCGCCGGCATCGAGAAGGTCGTCGCCGACTTCCGCGCCGCGGCCCGCCGGTCGGTCGACGCCGGATTCCAGGTGCTGGAGCTGCACGCGGCTCACGGCTACCTGCTGCACCAGTTCCTCTCCCCGCTCGCCAACCACCGCACCGACGAGTATGGCGGCTCGCTCGAGAACCGCGCGCGGCTGCTCCTGCGCATCACGGCGGAGGTGCGCGAGGAGGTCGGCGACGACGTGCCGCTGTTCGTCCGGTTCTCCGGCAGCGACTGGGTCGAGGGCGGCTGGGACGAGCACCAGACCGCGACGGTCGCCGGCTGGGCGCAGGAGGCGGGAGCCGACTTCTTCGACATCTCCAGCGGCGGCATCGCCCCCGGCGTCCGCATCCCGGTCGAGCCCGGCTACCAGGTCCCGTTCGCGCAGCACGTGCGCAGCTCGGCGGAGGTGGACGTGAGCGCCGTCGGCCTGATCACCGAGGCGGAGCACGCGGCGGAGATCGTCGCGAGCGGCCGCGCGGACGCCGTCATGCTCGGCCGCGAGCTCCTGCGCGACCCGCATTTCCCCCTGCGGGCCGCGCACGAGCTGGGCGTCGAGGTCGACTACTGGCCGCCGCAGTACCGCCGCGCGATGTGGCGCACGCGGTCGGTCGCCGGGCAGCGCTGAGGGGCGGCCAGCGCTGAGCGGCCGTGCCGCTCAGCGCGGCTCGGCCCTCAGGCGAGCTCGGTGAGGCAGAGGTAGTTGCCCTCGCTGTCACGGAACCAGGCGGACCGGCCGCTGCTGTCCGTGGCGATGCCGTTCTCGGTCTTCAGCCCGGGGAAGTCGTAGTCCTCGAAGACGACGCCCCTCCCCCGCATCCGCGTCATGGCGTCCTCGATGTCGGGCACGATCCAGCACATCGCGGTGTTCTGGGCCGTCCCGGCGTTGGCCGTCTCGTAGATCAGGATCTTGGCGTCGGTGCCGGTCGCATACCGGACCCCCGACTCCATGGTGTCCTCCGGCTCGAGCTCGAGCTTGTCGCGGTACCACTCCGTGGCCCGCCGCAGGTCCGAGGCAGGAAGCACGGAGTACGTGACGCATGACTCCAACATGAGTATTCCTCCTCTTCTATCCGGGCGGCATCGTACGCGCCGAGCAGCGCGGCGGGGATGCTGGACCCACCGGTCTGCCGGCGGCGGGTGAAGCGGAGTGGAGCGGCGGACTACCGGCGCCGGGTCGCGTCCTGCACCTCGCCGACCAGCTCCTCGATGATGTCCTCGAGGAACAGCACGCCGGCGGTCGCGCCCTCGCCGTCCACGGCCCGCGCGAGGTGGCTGCCCGAGCGGCGCATGGTCGCGAGCGCGTCCTCCAGGTCGCTGTCGACGAACACCGTGACGAGGCGGCGCACGCGCTTGGCGGGCACCGGCAGCTCGAAGCCGGTCTCCTCCAGGTCGAGCACGTCCTTGAGGTGGAGGTAGCCGGTCGGCTCCCCGTCGGCGTCGGGCACCACGTAGCGCGAGAAGCCGTGCTTGGCGACGGCCTTCTCGACGTCGGACGGCGTCGGCGACGGCGGCAGCGAGATCAGTGTGCCGGGGAGCACCATGACGTCGCGCACCTTCTTCTCGGTGAATTCGAACGCCGCCGTGAGCGCACCCGTGCGGTCGGTCAGCACGCCCTCGCGGGTCGACTGGTTGACGATCGTCGCCACCTCGTCGAGCGTGAAGGTGCTCGCGGCCTCGTCCTTCGGCTCCACCCCGAAGAGCCGCAGCACGGCGTTGGCGGAGGCGTTGAGCGCGACGATGATCGGCCGCACCGCACGCCCGATGGCGACCAGTGGAGGCGCGAGCAGCAGCGCCGCGCGGTCCGGCATCGAGAAGGAGATGTTCTTCGGCACCATCTCGCCGAACACGACGTGCAGGAACGACACGAGCACCAGCGTCACGATGAATGCGATCGTTCCCGTGACCTCCTCCGGCAGGCCGGTGAGGTGGAGGGGGCCCTCCAGCAGGTGGTGGATGGCCGGTTCCGACACGTTCAGGATCAGCAGCGAGCACACGGTGATGCCCAGCTGCGTCGTCGCGAGCATGAGCGTGGCGTGCTCCATCGCGACCAGTGCGGTCTTCGCGCTGCGCTTGCCGCGCTCGGCCAGCGGCTCGATCTGCGAGCGCCTGGCCGAGATCACGGCGAACTCGGCGCCGACGAAGAAGGCGTTGACGAGGAGGAGCACCACCAGCCAGGCGATGCCTGCCCAGTCACTCATGGCGCCCCCTCTCGCTCGTCGCCGCGTCCCCGGTGGCGGGCGCCTCCGGGTCCGGCGTGTAGCGGATGCGGTCGACCCGGCGACCCTCCAGGCGCTCGACGCGCAGCGTCCCGCCCTCGATCGGCACCTCGTCGCCGACCTTCGGGAGGCGGCCGAGCTCGTTCATGACGAACCCGGCGACCGTCTCGTACGGCCCCTCCTCCGGCACGGTGACGCCCGCGCGCTCCAGCAGCTCGTCGGGGCGGAGGATGCCGGGGAACGTGATGGAGTCGCGGCCGCGGACCACGCCGGCCCGCGTGCGGTCGTGCTCGTCCGCGACCTCGCCGACGATCTCCTCGACCAGGTCCTCGAGCGTCGCGATGCCCGACGTGCCGCCGTACTCGTCGACCACGACCGCCATCTGGTAGCCCTGGCCGCGGAGCTCGCCGAGCAGCGTCTCCAGGCTCATCGTCTCCGGCACGCGCAGCGCGTCGGTCTGCAGCGCCGACACCGGCACTTTCGCGCGACGCTCGCGCGGCACGGCGACCGCCTGCTTGACGTGAACGAAGCCGACCACGTCGTCCACGTCGTCGTCGACGACCGGGAAGCGGGAGTAGCCGGTGCGGCGGGTGAGCGCGATCACGGCCTCCGCCGGCTCCGTCCGTCGCACGCTCTCGATGCGCGGGCGCGGCGTCATCACGTCGGAGGCGTCGCGCGACGAGAAGGCCAGGGTGCGGCTGAGCAGCGTTGCCGTGTCCTCCTCGAGCACGCCGGCACTGGCCGAGCGGCGCACCAGCGACGACAGCTCGTCCGCGGTGCGCGCGCCGGACAGCTCCTCCTTCGGCTCGATCCCGAGCAGGCGGAGGAAGCCGTTGGCGGTGCCGTTGAGCAGGGCGACGAAGGGCCGGAAGACCGTCGTGAACACCGTCTGGAACGGGATGACGAGCTTGGCCGTCGCGAGCGGCAGCGCCAGCGCGAAGTTCTTCGGCACCAGCTCGCCGAGGATCATCGACAGCAGGGTCGCCACGACGATGGCGACCACCGACGCGATCGGGGTGACCGCGCCCTCCGGCAGCCCGGTCGCGAGCAGCGGGCCGCGCAGCAGCGAGCTGATCGCGGGCTCCATCGTGTAACCGGTGAGCAGCGTCGTCAGGGTGATGCCGAGCTGGGCGGCGGAGAGGTGGGTCGACGTGATGCGCAGCGCCGCGATCGTCATGGTGAGCCGGGACTCGCCCCGCTCACGACGGGCCTCCAGGTCGCCGCGGTCGAGGTTGACCAGCGCGAACTCGCTCGCGACGAACAGCCCGGTGCCGAGGGTCAGCAGGAGGCCGACGGCCAGCATGATCCACTCATAGAGCACGGCGGTCACCCCGCTCGCGACGATCGGTGCCCCGGGTGCGCGGGCTCAGCAGACGGAATGGGCTATGAGAGGGAGGGTCGTCCATTTCCCGGTCAGTATAGCGACGGCCCCTGTACGGGATGACAGGAATCGGGAGGCGGATTCCCAGCCTCCGCATCGACGCGCCACAGCGCCTCCCGAGCGCGCGGTCCGAGCATGACGGCACCGCTCACCGGAAGGAACAGAGATGACCACCCCCGCACC